>DATNPP010000426.1:0-5846 GCA_036703175.1 Oscillatoriaceae cyanobacterium | reverse complement strand
CATCGTGACGTGGAACCGCGGAGCGGAGCGCATCAAGGGGTACTCGGCAGACGAGATTTTGGGCTGCAGCTACGAGACGTTCTTTCTTCCCGAGGACGTGGCTGCCGGCCGCCCGGCCCGACTGCTCGCGCAGGCGCGTGCCGAAGGCCACGTCGAGGATCAAGGCTGGCGCAAGCGCAAAGACGGTAGCCGCTTCTGGGCCGATGCGATCATCACGGCGATTTATGACGAGCGCGGCGAGTTCGTCGGCTACGGCAAGGTCACGCGCGATCTCAGCGAGCAGAAGGCTCTCGAGGAGCAGCGTCAGCAGCTCGTGGCCTCTCTGCGCCAGTCCGACGAGCTGAAGGATCAGTTCCTGGCCATTCTCTCCCACGAGCTGCGCACCCCGATCAACGCGATCATGGGCTTCGGCAGCGTGCTCGACGACGAGGTGCTCGGGCCGCTCAATTCCAAGCAGCATGCCTACATGGAGAAGCTGCTCGGCGGTGCGGACACGATGCTGCAACTGGTCAACGATCTGCTCGACATGAGTCGCATTCAGGCCGGCAGGTTTTCCGTTTCCCCGCGCACGGCCTGTCTGCGCGACGCGATCGAGCAGGTGGTCTCGAGCATGGAGATTTTCGCGCAGGCCAAGCACCAGCACCTGGTGAACGCGGTGCGCGGCGAGTTGCCGTCGGTGTTCGCGGACGAGCAGCGGGTCGCGCAGGTGCTGACCAATTTGATCTCCAACGCGATCAAGTTCACGCCGGAAGGGGGCACGATCACGGTGCGTGCCCGTCAGGAAGGCTCGCAGCTCTTTTGTGAGGTCGAGGACAACGGCCGGGGCATCGACCTGAAGCATTTTCCGAAGCTTTTCCAGCGCTTCGGTCAGCTGGACACCAGCAACACGCGCGCGGCCGGCGGCATCGGCCTCGGGCTGTCGATCGCCAAGGCGATCGTCGAGGCCCACGGCGGCGAAATCGGCGTCGATAGCGAACCGGGCAAGGGAAGCACCTTCTGGTTCAGCCTTCCGGTGGCCGCGACGGTTCACGCCGGCGCGGACGCCGCAACGGTGGCCGAAGCGTCCTGAATCCGGACCAACGTTCAGGCAGACTCGCATCCGCGTCGTGGCCGCATTCCGGCAACGGCGCTCTTCGGCGTGTTTATGATACTTATCACCCGCGCGTCGTTTCCCGTGATAAAGTGGTGATGAGGAAATCGAGGAAATCGATGCGCGTGTTGTTGGTGGAAGACGATGGGCCCTGCGCCGAGCTGCTGAGTTTGCGGCTGGCCCAGCTCGGCTTCGAAGTGCTGCAAGCGCAAGACGCCGAATCGGCGCTCGACCTGGCCCGCGAGCATCCGCTGGATCTGGTCCTGTCCGATCTCAAGCTCGGAAGCGACGGCTTCGCGGGCGAGAAGCTCATCCGCCGGCTGCGCGAGATGCCGGCCCTCACGAGCGTGCCGATCCTCGTCCATTCCGTGTACATGCACCATCTTTCCGATCTGCCTGAGCTCGCGCCCTTTGTGGACGGGGTGCTTCCGAAGCCTTTCGCCTTCAAACAGTTGCGGGCATTGATTGCGGACGTGCTGCCGCTGTCACAGGCCAGCTGAACCGCCTCGTCATTTCCAAGAAGCCCTGTGCCAAGGTTGGCACAGGGCCTCTTTTTTCTGATCAGGGACGCGCCGACGCAAGCCCGAGCCGACGGTTGCGCAGGAGGCGAGTCGAACCGCTAACGCGTTTCGCGTTCCCTGGCGAGGCGCAGCTCATGGGAGATGGCCTGCTCGCTGTTGCGATAACCCAGCGCCCCCCCGATCGTGCCCAGAGCGAGCACGATGACGCCGGCCACGAAGGAGCCCCAAGCGTAGCCCGCGCCCGCGGCGCCCGTCATGACCGGCGTGCGACCGGCCACGCCACCGGCGATCAAGCCCATGCCCGCGACGGCGAGCGGAATCAAGATCGTCATGACGCCGACGACGAATCCGTCGAGCATGCCTTCGGACCGGGAGGTCTTTTCGGCGACGAAGCCGGTGAGATAGCCGCCGGCGAACACGCCGATGGCCAACGCCAGCCCGGTCGCCCAGTTGAATGAGGCCGTCAGCAACGTCCGGGTCGCGGTGCCGGCGGTGGTGAAGCCGAGCCCCAAGAATAACGAGCTCAGCAGGAAAGCAATCACCAAGGAGGTCACCACGCCTGCCCAAACAGGCCCCCAGTGCAGGCGCCGCCGGAGAATCATCGGGGCGGCCGCCGCCATTTCATCGACGCCACGTCCCATCAGAAGCGAGCGACGGATATCGACATTCGGTTCGTTCGAAACCACGGGGCGCTCGCCTCGCGCATTCCTCTCATCCACTTTTGTCCTCCTTTCGCGTTCACCGCGAGCTAAGGCCTTGTTGAAGAGGCACGTTACGATCTTATCTCGCGCCGAAGCCGCGGAAAAACAATCGACTTGTATATCCCGCCGAATCCAATACGGTCGCAATATTCGGAAGCCCGATGAGAAATTAGCGGATAATCCAGCGTTCACTATCGAAAAGCCTAAATCTTATTGTCGCACTTGATTTCCGCGGCACGATCATAAAATATGAGATCGAAGGCATTCCTGACTTGCTTTCTCACAGGTGGGCGGCGGGGGTTCGGCAATGGGGCCGCCCCCGCTTTCATTCGAGTTGGTCTTTCGCGCGTGCGCTAAACGAGAGCGGCGGCGATTGCCTCGAGAATCACCTCGGGGCGGCACGGTTTCGCCACGACGGCGGTCATGCCGGCCTGTTTCAACGCCGCGAGATCGTCGCGACCGGCGAGCGCAGTCAGCCCGACGATCGGCAGATCGGCAGTGCGGGCGTTCATGCGCACGGCATGCGTCAGCGTCAAACCGTCCATCACGGGCATGAGCACGTCCACGATCGCGAGATCGAACTTCTCGGCGGCCAGCAGCTCGAGCGCCCGCAGGCCGTTGGGCGCCAGGCGCACCGAGTGCCCGGCGCGGCGGCAAATGAAGGCCGTCAGCTCGGCGTTGGTCGGCTCGTCCTCGACGATGAGTAGATGCGCCATCTCGTTATTATACCTGCCAGAGATTCTCGTCCAACGGCGTTTGCAACCCGCGTCCGCTTCTTTTAAAATAGAGTGGACGAACGTTCGATCAGGAGGATGCCGTGAACACCACCGCCCCGCAAGTGGCCCCCGCCGTCGCCGATCTGCGCCGCATGGTGCAGGAGAGCGTCGCGTACATCCGCTCCAAATCGACCGTCACGCCCAACGTGGGCGTGATCCTGGGCTCCGGCCTCGGGGAGTTCGCCAAGCGCGTCGAGTCCGCCGCGGTCATTCCGTACGACGAGATTCCGCACTTCGCCCCCTGCACGGCGCCCGGCCACGCCGGCCGGCTCGTCCTCGGCAACCTCGAGGGCAAGAGCATCGTGGTGATGCAGGGCCGCTACCACACATACGAGGGCCTCACCCAGCAGCAGGTCACCTATCCGATTCGCGTGATGCGCGCGCTGGGCGTCGAGACGCTCGTCGTCACCTGCGCCACGGGCGGCTTGAACTTCCGTTTTCAGGCCGGCGACCTGATGCTGATCGTCGATCATATCAATTTGACGGGCTCGAACCCGCTCATCGGGCCGAACGATCCCGAGATCGGCGAGCGCTTTCCGGTCATGTTCGACGCCTACCGCCCCGAGCTCATTCAGCTCGCGCGGCAGGTCGCCGTGCGCGAGGGCATCTACGTCCACGAGGGCGTCTACGCGGGCATCACCGGCCCGGCTTACTTCACCCGCGCCGAGATGCGCTTTTTGATCAAGATCGGCGCGGACAGCATCGGCATGTCGACCGTGCCCGAGGTGATCGCGGCGACCCACGCCGGCATGAAGGTGCTCGGCATCGGCACGATCTCGGACATGGCGCTGCCGGATTCGCCGCATCACGCCACCGAGGCCGAGATTCTGGCCGTGGCCCGCGAAGTCGGCCCCAAGCTCGAGCGCCTCGTGCGCGGGATCGTCGCCCAGCTCTAGGGCCCGCGTCTCAAAGTCGGAAACCGAAAAAAGCCACTGGCCCCGCCCTTCTCGGGCGTGGGGAGTCGATCAGCGGCGGATTGCCGTGCTGACGAGCTGCCGGTACACGTCCAAATAGCCCTCGACCATCGCGTCTTGCGAGAACCGGGTTTCGACCTGCGCCCTGCAGTCGCGCGGATCGAGCGTGACCGCCTCGCGCGTCGCGGCGACCAGGGCGTCGAGGTCGCGCTCCGAATCGACGATGCGCCCCGAGACACCGTCTTCGATCACCTCGGGCACCGAGCCGTGGCGCGTCGCGACGACCGGCGTGCCGCAGGCGAGCGCCTCGATCATGACGAGGCCGAACGGCTCGGGCCACTGGATCGGAAAGAGCAGCGCCCGCGCCCCCGCGTATAGCCGCCACTTGGCCTCGCCGGCCACCTCGCCGACGTAGCGCCGGCGCACGCCGTCCAGATGCGGCGCGATCTCGCGCTCGAAGAAGGCCGTGTCCTGCACGCGACCGGCGAGAATGAGCGGCCAGTTCAGCGCGCGGGCGATCGCGATCGCCGTGTGTGCGCCCTTGTCCGCGTCCAGTCGGCCCAGAAACAGCAAATAGTCTTCCTTCGCCGATTGGTAGATGACCGGCCCGAGATCCAGGCCGTTGTAGACCACGCCCGAATAGTTCAGCTCGGGCATGCGCGCGGCTTGCGCCCGGCTGATGGCCACGTAGGCGTGATCGGGATGCGCGCCGTAGACCTGGCGGCGCTCCTCGGTGAAGTCGTTGTGAATCGTCGTGACCACCGGCGTGTCCGCGAAGCGCGCGTAAATCGTGCCCAGCGCCTTGGTGTGGTCGTGCACGACGTCGAAGCGCGAAGCGCGCGACAGCGCGTCGCGCACATGCGCCGCCTCGTAGGCCTGGTAGGTCCGCTTGTCGCGCACGCCCACGGCCTCGAGCGATTGCGGATACAGGCTCTCCAGCCGGGCCGAGGTATGCGAGTCGCCGCTCGCGAACAGCGTCACGTCGTGGCCGCGGGCCACGAGGCCCTCCGCCAGCATGGAAACGACCAACTCGGTGCCGCCGTACCCGGTAGGCGGCACCGGCAGCGCGACGGGGGCCAACAAAGCGATTCGCATACATGTCCCTCCCGGGTCAGCATAGCGCCGTCGCGGGCGTCGTCCTACAAGGGAGGGAACGTTTTCACACACCCAAGCATCGGTTGTGGAGGCTGCAAAGCGCGTGTTAATATTCCTTCACAGATTCCGATACCCGGTCTGCGCCTGACGTTGCGGGGGAACGACGTCGGCCACGCTCGTGCCCGGCCTTGCCGGGCTTCGGCGTGAAGGGGGCGGACGGAGTGGGAGGAGCGCCCTTGACGAACCGAACGCCACGCGCCAGCGCTGCAACGGAGCAGCGGCAAGCGCTTCAGGCGCTCTGTGCGACGCGCCTGCGGGATCACAATTTGATCATCGCTTCGAACCGCGGTCCGGTCGAATTCTTCGAGAAGCATGGTCAGTTGGCCTACCGGCGGGGACAAGGCGGACTGGTCACGGCAATCACCTCAATGGCCGAGGTGACGCCGACCACCTGGGTCGCCTCGGTGATGAGCCACGCGGACGCGCGCGTGGCGGCCGAGCACGAGGGCCGCATGCAGGTCCCGGTGAACGGCCACCCGCTGCTGGTGAGCTTCGTGCAGCCGAATCCGCAGCAATACCACCGTTACTACGATCAAATCGCGAACGCGGTGTTGTGGTTCCTGCAGCACAACATCACCAACGCGCCGGCGCACCCCACGTTCGACACGCTGCTTTGGCAAGCCTGGGACGAGGGCTACGTCGAGGTGAACCGCCTGTTCGCGGAGCGCCTGGCGGAAGAGGCGCGACGC
>DATNPP010000406.1:0-7099 GCA_036703175.1 Oscillatoriaceae cyanobacterium | reverse complement strand
GTTGTTGTCCGGCTGCTGGGCCGTGAGGCTCGCGCCCGAGGTCTGCGTGTGGAAGCGCAGCTGCATGCTCTTGGGGTTCTGCGCGGCGAAGCGATCCTTCATGATCCGCGCCCACAGACGGCGCGCCGCGCGGAACTTGGCGACTTCTTCGAGCAGGTCCATCTGGCAGCAGAAGAAGAAGGCCAGCTGCGGCGCGAACTCGTCGACCGCGAGGCCCGCCTCGATCGCCGCCTCGACGTAGGTGACGGCGTCGGCCAGCGTGAAGGCGACCTCCTGCACGGCCGTGCAGCCCGCCTCGCGCATGTGGTAGCCCGAGATCGAGATCGTGTTCCACTTCGGCAGCACGTCCTTGCAGTACGCGAAGATGTCCGTGATGAGGCGCAGCGAGGGCGCGGGCGGGAAGATGTAGGTGTTGCGGGCGATGTACTCCTTGAGAATGTCGTTCTGAATCGTGCCCGAGATCTTCGCGACGTCCACGCCCTGCTTCTCGGCGACCACCTGGTACATCGCGAGTAGAATCGCGGCCGGCGCGTTGATCGTCATGCTGGTCGTGACCTGATCGAGCGGAATGCCCTCGAAGAGCGTCTCCATGTCCGCCAGCGAAGCGATCGCCACGCCCGTCTTGCCCACCTCGCCGAGCGCCATCGCGGCGTCGGAGTCGTAGCCCATCTGGGTCGGCAAATCGAAGGCCACGGACAAGCCGGTCTGGCCCTGGGCGAGCAGGTAGCGGAAGCGCGCGTTGGTCTCCTCGGCGGTGCCGAAGCCGGCGTATTGGCGCATGGTCCAGAGGCGCCCGCGGTACATCGTGGGCTGAATGCCGCGCGTGTAGGGGAACGCGCCCGGAAAGCCCAGGTTCTCCAGGTAGTCCTCGGGGCGCGAGAAGTCGGCGTCCAGCGGCGTGTAGATCGGCTTGACGGGAAGACCCGAGAGTGTGCCCTCGGTCTCGGGGCGCTCGGGGCTCTTTGCCACCATCGGCTTGTAGCTGCGCGCTTCCCAGTTCTCCAGCGTGTTCTCGAGTGTGTCCACCGCGGCCTCCGTCCTCGATCTAAGCGGCTACCATCTTACCATCGGGACGCGGAAGCGGGGATGCGGCCTTGCCGTCGCCCCAAAAGATCCCCCTGTACAAAGCTTCTTGCGTGGTATATAACTTGCATAGTTTCGCAAATACGATAAGGGTTTCCGCGTGCCGCAAGATCCCCTCCGTGCATTCAAGGCCGACTTCTTCAAGGCGCTCGCCAACCCGCTGCGCATTCACATTCTGGACGCGCTGCGCGATCGCGAGCACAGCGTGGGCGAGCTGCGCGATTTGCTGCACGTGGAGACGCCGAACGTCTCCCAGCAGCTCGCGGTGCTGCGCGCGAAGGGCATCGTCTCGGCGCGCAAAGAGGGCAACAACGTCTACTACAGCGTCAAGGACCCGATGCTTTTCACTTTGCTGGACGTGGCGAAGGCGATCTTCAACAATCATTTGATCGGCGTGCAGGACATGCTCCAGCAACTCAGCGAGAAGTAGGCCAGCGTGCTGTTTCCAGCCCCCCTTCTGCTCCTGGCCTTGCTCGTCGCGTCGATCGGCAGCTTGTTGCCGATCGCGCTTTCCTCCCGGCCGCGCGCCAGCCACGCGATCGCCTGTGTCACGGCAGGCCTCGCGTCGGCGCTCGCGCTCGGTGGGGCGCTCGAGATTCTCTCGGGCGCCCCGCCGGTGCGGGCGTCGCTGTTCGTGTTGCCGACGCTCACGGATCTCGCGCTGCGCGTCGACGCTCTGGCCGCCTTCTTTCTCGCGCTCACCGGGCTCGTGGGATTGCTCGTCGCCCTCTACGCCTACGGCTCCGGCCGCGAATACCTCGGCCGAAAGAACGTGGCCGTGCTGGGCGGTCTGCTCAACGCCTTTTTGCTGAGCCTGGGCCTCGTCTTCGCGGCGGACGACGCGTTGGTCTTTCTGTTGGCCTGGGAGGCGATGGCGCTCAGCTCCTTCTTTCTCGTCGCCTTCGAGCACGAGCGCGAGGAGGTGCGCCGCGCGAGCGTGCGCTACGCCGTGATGACGCATCTGGGCGCCGGTTTTCTCTTCGCGGCCTTTCTGGCGCTGTCCGGCCACGGATTGGGCTTCGAGGCGATCCGCGCGAGCAGCCGGATGCTGCCCGAATGGTTGCGGGACGCGGCCTTCGTGGGCGTTGCGATCGGCTTCGGCACCAAGGCCGGCGTCGTGCCGCTGCACGGCTGGCTGCCCGAGGCGCATCCGGCCGCGCCCAGCCACGTGTCGGCGCTGATGTCCGGCGTGATGATCAAGTGCGGCGTCTATGGCTTGCTGCGCGTGGCGTTCGATCTGCTGGGCGGCGGGCCCGCCTGGTGGGGCGGATTGATTCTCGCGCTCGGCTGCGCGACGGCCGTGCTGGGCGCGCTCTCGGCCGTCGTCGCGCAGGACCTCAAGCGCCTGTTGGCCTACTCGAGCATCGAGAACGTCGGCATCGCGTTCATCGCCCTGGGCGGCGCGCTGCTCTTCGCCGCGCTGGGGCGGCCCGCGATCGCCGCGCTGGCCCTGGCCGCCTGCCTCTTCCACGTGCTCAATCACGCCGTGTTCAAGAGCCTGCTCTTTCTCGGCGCGGGCGCGGTGCGCCACGCGACGCACACCACTTCCCTCGACCAGCTCGGCGGGCTCGTTCGGCGCATGCCTGTCACGGCCGTCTGTTTTCTCGTGGGCACGATGGCCCTCGCCGCGCTGCCGCTGCTCAACGGCTTCGTCGGCGAGTGGCTGACGTTCGAATCGCTGATCGCGGGCTTCGGCATCAAAACCGGCTTGCTGAATCTCTGGCTGCCGCTGGCCGCCTGCGCGCTGGCCCTCACGAGCGGCTTGGCCCTGGTGGCGGCCGTCAAGGCCTTCGGCGTGGGCTTCCTCGCGAAGCCGCGCTCCGAGGCGGCGGCCCACGCCTGCGAGGCCGGGCCGAGCATGCGCGTGGCGATGGGAATCCTCGCGCTCGCCTGTCTGGCCCTCGGCGTGCTGCCGGCGCGTGTGCTGCCGCTGCTCGATCCGATTCTGCAGCGCCTGGTGGGCGCGTCGCTGCCGAGCGTCGGGCTGGGCTTCTCGCTGCCGGGCAGCGAGGCGCGCTTCGCGCCGTTGCCGCTCGCCTGTGCGGTGATCGCGGCCCTCGCGCTCGTCTGGCTGTTGTCGCGCCTCGGCGGGACGCGCGAGCGCGTCGCGCCGACCTGGGCCTGCGGCGGCACGCTGACCGCGCGCAACCAGTACTCGGCCGGCGGCTACGCGCAGCCGTTGCGCCAGGTCTTCGGGCGCTTGTTGCTGCCGCACGTGCAGGAAATCGAGGTCGAAGGCGGCCTTTCGCCCGTGTTCAAGCGCGGAGTCCGCTATCGGGTGCACATGGAGGCGCTCGTCGAGAAGGTCTTCTACGGCCCCGTGACGCGCGGGACGCTCGAGGCCGCGCATCGTCTCACGCGCATTCAGGGCGGCAGCGTGCACCTGTACCTGGCCTACCTCTTCGCGGCGCTGCTGGTGGTGCTGGCGCTGCTGCGAGGGCTCGGCGTATGACCCTTCCGGCGCTCGTCCAGGGCCTCGTGCCGGTGCTCGCGGCGCCGCTCGTCAACGGCGTCGTCCGCAAAGTGAAGGCGCGCTTGCAGGGCCGCCGTGGCGCGAGCGTCTGGCAGCCGTACTACGACCTCGCGAAGCTGTTCGCCAAGGACGCGGTGGTCTCGGAGGACGCGTCCTGGCTCTTTCGCGCCGCGCCGGGCCTCGTCTTCGCCGCGCTGCTGACCGCCACGTGGCTGCTGCCGGTCCTGATGCCGAGCGCGGCGATCGCCTTCGGCGCGGATCTGCTGCTCTTCGTCTATCTGCTCGCGGCGGCGCGCTTCTTCACGCTGCTCGCGGCGCTTGACACGGGCTCGGCCTTCACGGGCATGGCGAGCAGCCGCGAGGCGATGCTGGCCGCGCTCGCGGAGCCGGCGGTGCTGCTCGCGCTTTTCATCACGGGGCTCTCGGCGCATTCGTTCAGGCTCGGGCCCATGGCGGCCTACGCGCTCGCGCACGGCGGCGCCCTGGACGCGCCGATGCGGCTTCTGGCGCTGGTGGCCCTGCTCGTGATGGTGGTGGTCGAGACCGGCCGCGTGCCGGTGGACAATCCGGCCACGCACCTCGAGCTCACGATGATCCACGAGGGCCTGTTGCTGGAGCACTCCGGGCGCCATCTGGCGTTGATGACCTGGGGCGCGGCCCTCAAGCAGGCGCTTTTGCTCACGCTGGTGATCGATTTGTTCTTGCCCTGGGGAATGGCCACGAGCGCGGCGCCGGGGGCGATCGCGATAGCCTCCGCGGCCTACCTCGCCAAGCTGCTGGGCTTCGGCGTGGTGATCGGCGGGCTCGAGTCCGCCATGGCCAAGATGCGGCTGTTTCAGGTGCCGGATCTCATCGGCGCCAGCTTCGCGCTTTCCGTGCTCGCGCTCATCAGCGCGGCGCTGTTGGGGTAGGGCCATGCCACTCGCGTCGTTGATCGGATTTCTGGCGCTCGCGATCCTCGCGGGCGCGCTCGCCAACGTGGCGGCCCATCGCATGCGCACGGGCATCTGGCTCTATGCCGTGCAATCGGCTATTTTGGCCCTCGTGGCGGGCCTGGTCGGCTATCAGCTTCGAGAGCCGCACCTGTACTGGGTCGCCGGCTTGGTCCTGCTGGTCAAGGGCTTCGGCATTCCGCGCGTGATGCGCTACGTCATGCGCCAGGTCGAGATTCGCCGCGAGGTCGAGTCGTTTCTGGGCATTCCCTCGTCGTTGCTCGTCTCGGCCGGGCTGGTCGCGCTGGCCTACTACGCGGCGCGCTCGGCGCTCGGCTTCGGCTTCGACGGCATGGCGCAATTGCCGTCGGATCTGCTCGCCGTCTCGCTCGCCAACGTGCTTGTCGGCTTTTTCATCATGATCAATCGCAAGAAGGCGCTCAGCCAGGTGATCGGGCTCTCGGTGATGGAGAACGGCCTGTTTCTCGCGGCCCTCACGCTCACGACGGGCATGCCCCTGATTATCGAGATCGGCGTCTTCTTCGAGCTGCTGATGGGCGTCATGCTGATGGGCATTTTGATCTTCAAGATTCAGGGCAGCTTCCACACGATCGACACGCACGCGATGCACACGCTGAGGGACTACTGATGGCGACCCTGCTGCTATTTTTGCCCCTGCTGCTCGCGGCGCTGAGCCTGGCGACGTCTCGCCGCGCCTGGCTCGAGAACCTGAACACGCTCGGTGCCGTCGTGGTCGCGGGGCTGGGCTTCGGGCTCGCGGCCCGCGTGGCGCATGGCGGCGTGGTCTGGGGGCTGGGCGATCGGCTTTATCTCGACGCGCTCTCGGCGTTCGAGGTGGCGATCGCCGTGGGCGTCGGGTTCGCCGTGCAGCTCTACGCCCGCGGCTACATGGGCCGGGAACTGGACGAGGGGCGCTTTCCGCCGCAAAAGCTGAAGCGCTTCTACGCGCTCGTGAACCTGTACCTGTTCGCCTTCCTGCTCGTGTGCCTGGCGAACAATCTGGGCGCCGTCTGGATCGCGATCGAGGGCACGACGCTCGCGACCGCCTTTCTGGTGGCTTTTTACAACGGCGACTCGGCGATCGAGGCGGCCTGGAAGTACTTTCTGCTCTGCACCGTCGGCATCTCGCTCGCGCTGATGGGCGTGTTGCTGCTGTACTTCTCGGCGCGCCATCTGCCGGGGCCCACGGCGCTGAATTTGGACTGGAGCTGGCTCGCATCCCATGCCCGCGCGCTCGATCCGCGCGTGCTCAAGCTGGCCTTCGTCTTCACGCTGATCGGCTACGGCACCAAGGTGGGCCTCGCGCCGATGCACACCTGGCTGCCGGACGCGCACAGCGAGGCGCCCTCGCCCGTGTCCGCCCTGCTTTCCGGCATGTTGCTCAACGGCGCGATGTACGGCGTGATCCGCGCGCACGCGCTGGTGGTGCGCTGCGTGGGCGAGGGGTTCTCGAACCATTTGCTCGTCGGCTTCGGGCTGCTGTCGATCGTCGTCGCGGTGCCGTTCGTGCTCTGGCAGCGGGACGTGAAGCGCCTGTTAGCCTATTCGAGCGTCGAGCATATGGGCATCGTCTCGCTCGGACTGGGCTTCGGCGGGCCGCTCGGCATCACGGGCGCGCTGCTGCACACGCTTTACCATTCGCTGCTGAAGACGGGCATGTTCTTCTCGGCGGGCAATCTGGTGCTCAAGTACCACACGCGCGATCTGCAAACGACGCGCGGCGCGCTGCGGGCGTTGCCGCTCACCGGACCGGCCGTCTTGCTGGGCGCCTTCGCGATCGCCGGTGCGCCGCCGTTCGGGCTCTTCTTCAGCGAGTTCACGATCCTGATGGCGGGCTTCTCGACGGGCCAATGGGGCGCGAGCCTCGTGTTGCTCGCGGCGCTGGGGCTGGTGTTCGCGGGGCTCGTGAGCCACTTCGCGCGCGTCGGCCTCGGCGAGCGGCCCGAGGGGCTCGCGACCGGCGAGACCAGTCATTGGACGACCGCGCCGCTGTTGGGCCTGATGGCGATCGCCGCCGTGACGGGATTGTACCTGCCGCCGCCGGTGTTGCACCTGATGGGGGCGATCGTGGGCATCGTGAGAGGGGTCGGATCATGACGGTCGAGCTTTCGCCGCGTGCCTTCGGCGACGAGGTGGTCGCGCTCGCCGCGCCGGCCGGGGAGCGGCGCTGGCGCGTGGACAAGCGTGCCGTGCCGGTGATCGCCCAGACGCTCGTGCGCGACCACGGGGCGGTCTTCGCCGCGCTGGTCGCGACGGCGGACGGCCGATTGCGGCACGTCTTCAATCTGCCGGACGCCTATTTGACGCTCGAGTCCGAGCTGGGCAGCGGCCACGCGGGATTCCCCTCGATCGCCGCGCGCGTGCCGGCCTCGGCGTGGGCCGAGCGCGAGGTGCAGGATCTCTTCGGCTTTCAGCCCGTGGGACATCCTGATCCCCGTCCGCTCGTGCTGCCGGACGACTGGCCCGCGCACGTGCATCCGCTGGGCGAAGGCGTCGGCAAGGCCGACGGCGCGGCCGTGGCGCGGCGCGAGTTCGAGTACGCGCGCGTGGAGGGCGACAACGTCTTCGAGGTGCGCGTGGGGCCGATTCA
>DATNPP010000376.1:0-6441 GCA_036703175.1 Oscillatoriaceae cyanobacterium | reverse complement strand
GAGAGGGGGATTTGATGCGCGCGTCAGGCGGCGGGGGATTCTTCTTCCGCGACCGATTCCGCGGCCGCTTCGGCCTCGGGCTCAGCCTCTTCGATCGCTTCGGCGATCGGCTCGGGCGGCTTTTTGGCCTCGAAGACGAGCACGCCCAGGGGC
Source organism: Oscillatoriaceae cyanobacterium (assembly GCA_036703175.1). Taxonomy (GTDB): domain Bacteria; phylum Cyanobacteriota; class Sericytochromatia; order S15B-MN24; family JAQBPE01; genus DATNPP01. The sequence continues at coordinate 6,288 of DATNPP010000376.1, read as the reverse complement.
GGCAGCTTCAGGCTGAGCGAGTGCTCGCGGCCGTGCCAGGGCACGTCCTCGGCTTCGACGCCGCCCTGGTTGCCCGCGCCGCTGCCGCCGTAGACGGCCGCGTCGGAGTTGAGAACCTCGGTCCAGCGGCCGCCCCAGGGCACGCCGATGCGGTAGCCGTCGCGCGCCACGGGCGTGAAGTTGCAGACGAAGACCAGCGCCGTATCCGCATCCTCACTCTGGCGCATGAAGCTCACGACCGAGAGCAAATTGTCGTCGCAGTCGAGCCACTTGAAGCCCCACTCCTGCGTGTCGCCCTCGTGCATGGCCGGCTCGTCGCGGTACAGGCGGTTGAGATCCGCGACCCACTGCTGCAAGCCCTTGTGCAGCGGCTGCTCCGTGAGGTGCCAGTCCAGGCTCGTGTCGTGGTTCCATTCGGCCCACTGGCCGAACTCCTGGCCCATGAAGAGCAGCTTCTTGCCGGGATGGCCGGTCATGAAGCCGTAGAGCAAGCGCAGATTGGCGAACTTCTGCCAGTCGTCGCCCGGCATCTTGCCGAGCATGGACTTCTTGAGGTGCACCACCTCGTCGTGCGAGAAGGGCAGCACGAAGTTCTCGCTGTAGGCGTACATCATCGAGAAGGTCAGATTGTTGTGCGCGTAGCTGCGGTAGATCGGGTCCTGGCTCATGTACTTGAGCATGTCGTGCATCCAGCCCATGTTCCACTTGAGCCCGAAGCCCAATCCGCCCAGGTACGTCGGCCGCGAGACCATCGGCCAGGCGGTCGATTCCTCGGCGATCGTCACGACGCCCGGGTACTCCTCGTCGATGCGCTCGTTGAACAGGCGCACGAAGTCGATCGCCTCGAGGTTCTCGCGCCCGCCGAAGCGGTTGGGCACCCAGCCGCCGCCTTCACGGCCGTAGTCCAGGTACAGCATCGAGGCGACCGCGTCCACGCGCAAGCCGTCGATGTGGTACTTGTCGATCCAGAACAGCGCGTTCGAGATGAGGAAGTTACGCACCTCGTTGCGGCCGTAGTTGAAAATGAAGGTGCCCCAGTGCACATGCTCGCCCTGGCGCGGGTCCGCGTGCTCATAGAGGTGCGTGCCGTCGAAGTAACCGAGGCCGTGCTCGTCTTTGGGGAAGTGCGCCGGCACCCAATCGAGAATCACGCCGATGTCGGATTGATGCAGCTGATCGATCAGATACATCAGATCCTGCGGATTGCCGAAGCGGCTGGTGGGCGAGTAGTAGCCGATCGTCTGGTAGCCCCACGAGCCGTCGAACGGGTGCTCGGAGAGCGGCAAAAACTCGACGTGCGTAAAGCCCATCTTCTTCACGTACGCGACCAGCTTGGGCGCCAGCTCGCGGTAGGTGAGCCAGCGGTTGCCCTCTTCGGGCACGCGCATCCACGAGCCGAGGTGCACCTCGTAAATCGACATCGCCGCGTCCGGCGCGTTCGTCTCCGTGCGCTTGGAAATCCAGTCCTTGTCGCCCCACTGGTAGCCTTCCAGCTCCCAGACCTTCGAGGCCGTCTTGGGGCGAATCTCCGAAGCGAACGCGTACGGATCGGACTTCTCGACGTGGTAGTTGTCCACCTGGCTCGCGATCGCGTACTTGTAGAGCGCGCCCTGCTTGACGCCCGGCACGAAGGCCTCCCAGACGCCGGCCTCGGGGCGCAACGCCAGCGGCGTCTCGCCCCACTTCCAGCCGTTGAAGTCGCCGATCACGGAGACTTCCGCCGCGTTGGGCGCCCACACCGCGAAGTGCGTGCCCACCACGCCGTCCACTTTCTTGACGTGCGCGCCCAGCTTCTCGTAGGTGCGGTAGTGCGTGCCTTCCGAGAGCAGGTGCAGATCGAAGTCCGTCAACAGCGCCGTCGTAGTCGTCATGGCTTCTCCTTATCGCAGCGCGCGGGCGCGAAACAGCGCCAGCGATCGCCCCACGAGATCGTATTGTTCCCCGGATAGCAAGCCTGCTCGGCTTTGATCGCGCGACGTGTCGAGCAAACACTCCCAGCCGAGGCCGGGCCCGGCCTGCGGCAGCGAAAATGGAATCGCCTCGTGATGCGCGTTCACGAGCAGCAACAGCGTGTCGCCGCTGACGTGATCGCCGTTCTCGTCGATCTCGTCCGGCATCTCGCCGTCCATGCGCACGCCCAGGCAGCGCACGAAGTGCTGCTCCCAGGCCTTGTCCGTCATCTCCTTGCCGGACGGCTCGAACCAGGTGAGGTCCTTGACCGTCGAGCCGCGAATGCGGCGGCCCTGAAAGAACTTGCGCCGGTGCAGCACCGCGAGCTCGCGGCGCAACGAAAGACAACGGCGCGTGAAGGCCAGAAAGTCGCGATCGGCGTCGCTCAATCGCCAGTCGATCCAGGCGAGCGGGTTGTCCTGGCAGTAGGCGTTGTTGTTGCCGCCCTGGCTGCGCCCGAGCTCGTCGCCGTGGCTCAGCATGGGCACGCCCTGGCTGAAGAGCAACGTCGCCATCAGATTGCGGCGCTGGCGCGCGCGCAGCGTGACGACGTCGGGATCGTCCGTGGGGCCTTCGACGCCGCAGTTCCAGCTGTTGTTGTGGCTGTCGCCGTCGCGATTGCCCTCGCGATTGGCCTCGTTGTGCTTCTCGTTGTAGGCGACGAGGTCCGCCAGCGTGAAGCCGTCGTGGCAGGTCACGAAGTTGATGCTCGCGTACGGCCGCCGGCCGCTGTGCTCGTAGAGGTCGCTCGAGCCCATCAGCCGCTCGGCGAGCTCGGGCGCCTGGCCGCCGTCGCCGCGCCAGAAGCGGCGCACGACGTCGCGGTACTTGCCGTTCCACTCCGTCCAGCCCACCGGAAAGTTGCCAACCTGATAGCCGCCCTCGCCCAGATCCCAGGGCTCGGCGATCAGCTTGACCTGCGAGATCACGGGATCCTGGTGAATGATGTCGAAGAACGCGCCCAGCTTGTCCACCGCGTGCAGCTCGCGCGCGAGCGCCGAGGCCAGGTCGAAGCGGAAGCCGTCGACGTGCATCTCGGTGATCCAGTAGCGCAGCGAGTCCATGATCAGCTGCAGCACGCGCGGATGCTGCATGTTGAGCGTGTTGCCGCAGCCCGTGAAGTCCTGATAAAGCCGCCGTTCGTTCGGCATCAATCGGTAGTAGCTCGAGTTGTCGATGCCGCGCAGCGAGAGCGTCGGGCCGGTTTGACCGCCCTCGGCGGTGTGGTTGTAGACGACGTCGAGAATCACCTCGATGCCGGCCGCGTGCAGCGCGCGCACCATCGTCTTGAACTCGCGCACGGGGTCCTCGAGCGCGTAGCGCGTGTCCGGCGCGAAGTAGGCGAGCGTGTTGTAGCCCCAGTAGTTGGTGAGGCCGTGCTGGACGAGGTGCGCGTCGATCGCGTGGTGGTGCACCGGCAACAGCTCGACGGCCGTCACGCCCAGCTCCTTGAGGTGGCGGATCATCGGCTCGGAAGCCAGGCCCTCGTAGGTGCCGCGCAGGCGCTCGTGCACGCCGGGATGCTGCTGCGTGAAGCCCTTGACGTGCACCTCGTAGATGACGGTCTGGTGCCAGGGCGTATTGGGCGGCTGGTCCGCGCCCCAGCTGAATGCCGGGTCGATCACGCGGGCCAGTGGGGCGATCGCCGCGTTGTCGCGATCGTCCTTGCTCAGGTCGGCTTGCGGATCGCCCTGCTTGTAGCCGAAAAGCGCCGGATCCCAGACCGGAGCGCGGGCGACGGACTTGGCATAAGGATCCAGCAGGACCTTGGCGGGATTGAAGCGCAGGCCCTGGCGCGGGTTGTAGGGGCCGTGCACGCGGAAGCCGTAGAGCTGCCCCGGGCGCACGTCCGGCAGATAGGCGTGCCAGACCATGTCGGTGCGCTCGGTGAGCGGAATGCGCACGGACTCGCGCGTCGAATCGGGGCCGTCGAAAAGGCACAGGTCGACTTGCGTCGCGTGCTCGCTGAAAAGCGCGAAATTGACGCCCAGGCCGTCCCAGTTGGCCCCCAACGGATATGACTTGCCCGGCCGCAGCCGCATCGCGTGATCCTTCCCAGGTAAGGGCGTCGTGCCCCCGTTCAGCGCCGTTGCTGCGAAGTCCAGTTATACCATATTTTCCGTAGAGGACGGTGGGGAGGCGTGCGCCGGTGGTATAGTGTTCCCGCGTTCGAGGGAGTTGCGAGTGTCCACGCCCCACATCGGAATTTGGCTGATGACGCTGGGTTTCATCACCCGGCGTCAGCTCACGCAGGCGCTCGACGTGCAGGCCCAGGGCCAGGAGCCGCTCGAGACGGTGCTGCTGCAGCAACGCATGCTGCGGCAAGAGGAGCTCGACGGGGCGATCGCGTTGCAAGACGAGCTCGCGACCATCAGCCACCTGCACGACTTCGCCGTGTCGCCCGAGGCGCTGACGCTGGTGCCGCGCATGCTGGCGACCCGCGAGCGCCTGGTGCCGCTGCGGCTCATCGGCGAGCGTCTGATCGTGGCGTTTCCGCGCGGCCAGTCGAGCCAGGAGCAGGTCGCGGCGGTGCTCAACAAGCAAAGCGCCACCGCGGGATTGCTCGTGCACGGCATCGCCTTCCCGCCCGAGAGCATGGACAAGGCCCTCAGCCACTTCTACGACCCGGCCTCGGCGGAGCGCCTGGTGGCCCGCGCGGTCGAGCGCGTGATTCCAGGGGGCCGCCCGAGCGCGACCAAGCAGGTGGTCGAGGTGGCCACGCCGAGCGACGCGCAGGAAGCGCCGATCGTCGAGCTGGTCAATCGCGTGCTGACCCAGGCGATCACGATGGGCGCGAGCGATTTGCACCTGGCCTCGAACGATCAGGGCCTCGCGATTCAGGCCCGCGTCGACGGCGTGATGGTGCCGATGATGGACCTGCCGCGCGAGGTCGAGGCCAGCGTGTTCACGCGCTTGAAGCTGATGGCCGACCTCAACATCGCCGAGCGGCGGCGGCCGCAAGACGGCCGCATGTCCGTCCAGCTGGCCGGCAAGCCCGTGGATCTCCGCGTGGCCTGCATCTCGTCGCACTGGGGCGAGATCATGGTCTTGCGCATTCTGCGCCCGCTGAACGTGGCCGGGCTCACGCACCTGGGCTTCGGCGCGGCCGATCTCGAGAAGTGGCAGCGCATCATTCAGCGCCCCAACGGCCTGATCCTCGTGACCGGCCCCACCGGCTCGGGCAAGACCAGCACGCTCTACGCGACGCTCAATCAGTTCGATCGCCAGGAGAACAACATCCTCACCGTCGAAGACCCCGTGGAGTACCCGGTGCCCGGCATCGGGCAGATTCAGGTGCTGCCCGCGATCGGGCTGACCTTCGCGGCGGCGCTGCGCTCGATTCTGCGTCTGGATCCGGACGTGGTGCTGGTCGGTGAGATTCGCGATCACGAGACGCTCGAGATCGCGCTCGAGGCCGCCATGACGGGTCACCTCGTGCTCTCGACGCTGCACACCAACGACGCCGTCTCGGCGATCGGGCGCCTGATCGAGATGGGCGCGCCGCGCCACCAGGTGGCGGCCACGGTGGTGGGCGTGCTCGCCCAGCGCTTGGTGCGACGCATCTGCCCGCAGTGCCGCGTGCCGGCGCCCGCCGACGCGGAGGCGCGCGCATTTCTGGGCGTGCCGGCCGACGCGCCGCTCGAGTTGGCGCGCGGCACGGGCTGCGATCACTGTAATCAGCTCGGCTACCGCGGTATGGTCGGCGTGTACGAGGTGATCGAAGTCGACGCGCCCTTCGCCGAGCTCATCAGCGCGGGCGCCTCGAACCTCGATCTCTGGCGCAAGGCCCGCGAGGGCGGCATGACGACGCTGCTGGACGACGGCAAGGCCAAGGTGCGCTCCCAGCAAACCACGATCCCCGAGGTGCAGCGGGTGATCGGGTACCGCGATCTGCTCTGACGGAGGCCCCGATGCACGGCATGGACCTTTCTCCCTATCGCGGCCTGAGCAATCTGCTCGAGCTGGTGGTGCCGCGCGTGCTCGAGCATTACATCGCCAACCAGCTCGTCGAGCTGAAATGCGACTGCCCGCAGTGCCGCCGCGACATCGCGGCGTTCATCCTGTGCTCGCTGCCGCCGCTCTACTACGGCTCGTTGAACCCCGAGCACCTGACCGAGGCCAAGATCCAGTGGCGCACGGTGGCCGCGGAGAAGGTGGACCAGTGCGTGCGCCGGGCGATCGCCTGCATCGGCGACGTCCCCCATCACCACCGCGCCCCCGGCGAGGCGGCGCCCCACGTCGAGACCGTGACGCCGGAAGTCGTGGCGGAGCGTATTCTCTCGATGCTCTTCGAGCGCCCGCTGCTCGAACAGCTCTACGGCGTGCCCTTGCCGATGT
>DATNPP010000316.1:0-3912 GCA_036703175.1 Oscillatoriaceae cyanobacterium | reverse complement strand
AGCGCGCAGCAAGCGGAATCGCCTGGCCCGCAAGACCGTCCGGATACCCCTCGCCGTCCCAGCGCTCGTGGTGATGGCGCACGGCCGGCACCAGGCCGGCGAGCTGCTTGAAACGCCCCAGTATCTCGGCCGCAAGCTCGGGATGGCGGCGTACCTCGGCCGCCTCGGCGGGCCAGAGCGGGCCCGCGCGGCCGCTCACGCGCAGCGGAAGCCCCATCAAACCCAGATCATGCAGACGTCCTGCGAGCTCGAGCTGCTCGAGCTGAGGCCCGCTCAAGCCGAGCATGGCGCCCATCGCCCGTGCGAGCGTGCCGACGGCCTCTCCGTGCGCCGCGAGTCGCGGATCATGCAGCGCGAGGCTCGCGAGCAGCGCGCGCGACAGTTCGGCCTCGCTGCTCTCTTGCCGGGCTTGAAGTTGGGACAAGCGAATCGAGGCCGAGAGCTGGCCCGCGACGGTGGCGAGCCATTCCTCCTCGAGCGCCTGCCAGGGCTGGTCGTCCAGCCGGTTCGCCACGCACAGCACGCCGAGCACGCGGCCGTGGGTCTGCAGCGGATAGGCCAGCAGCTGCGAGAAGCCGAGGCTTTCGAGCGTCTGGCGGCGGCGCATCGTGATTTCGAGATCGTCGAGCGGCTGATAGGTGCTCGCGGGCGCGCCCGTCAAAAACACCTGCGCGATGAGGCCGTTCTCCGCGAGCGGAAAGGACATGCCCGCGAGCGCGTTCGAGAGGATGCGTGGCGCCACGGCGGCGCGAATCTCGAGCACCTCGCGCGCGTCTTCTTTCGGCAACAGGATCGCGCAGAACTCGCAGTGCAGCAGCCGGGCCGTCTCGCGGACGGCCAGGTGCAAGTGCTCGTCGAGGCTCTGGCCGCCGTCGCGCGCGACGGCGAGACGATGGAAGTAGGCCAGCTCGTCTCGAAGCTGATGATTCTGCGCGAGCAGCCCCTGCCAGCCCGACGCGGCGGCCTCGAAGACGGCCTCGAAAAACCCGCTGAGCAACTCGCTGAGCGCGTGCCAGTCCGGCGCGGGCAAGCCCAGTTGCCAGCCGGCCTGGCGCATGGCCCGGTCCAGCTGCACCAGCACCAGCAGCAACTCCTCCAGGCTGAGATCTTGTCGCAAACCGAGCAGCCAGTGCTGCACCGCCGGACGCGGCTTGGAATCCGCGGCCCAGGCGCGCAGCGCCGAGAAGGCGCTTTCTTGAAGCGCATGCCACTGCGTGGGCGTCTGGCCGAAGCGTGCGGCTTCGGCGGATTGGCCTTCCCACACGCTCGCGATCGCCTGCGCGAGTCGACCGTCGGCGGCGAGCATGGGCAACAGCTTGGCGGGCGGGGCGATGCGTTCGGTCATTGCGATATCAGCGACGACGCCTTTCGCTTTCGCGCAAAGTTTTGTAAACTGGTCAGGAACAAAATTTTCCCCACGGCTGTCTTCTGCCCGTATGCAGGCCGAGCGTAACGCTTCCGCCGGATTGGAAAGTGCCCGATGACCCATTTGCCGAATTCGCCGCGCTACACGCCCCGCTACGACGAGGCCGGACGTCTCGTCGGGTATGCGCGCGCGCAGGCGATCGCCGAGCCGGCGGTCGAGATCAGCGCGATCGGCAAGCACGCCGTGGTCGACGAGGGCCCGATCGGGCGCATCAGCGACGTGATCTTCGAGCTCGAGAGCGGCGAAATCGTGGCCTACGAGTGCCGCGACGGCGGCGAGCCCTTCTATTTGCCCGCCTCGGGCGAGGATCGCGAGACCCGCTCGGAGGTGCGTCTCGCGCCGCACACGCACCGTCGCGAGCATCTCGAGGATCTGCCGCTCTCGAACGATCCGGATGAATTCGTGATCGTCGAGGAACTGCCCCCGACGGCTGAATAAGCAGCAGCCAAGCAGACTTCGGGAAAAAGCGTCCGGCAAAATTCACAGCTTAATATTTCTTTACAAATGATCCATTCGCGAATTTTCGGTTTATACTGAGAAATTGCGGATGGTGTCCGCGACGCGCAAACGCGCGGAACACATCCCGCTGATTGGCGGCGTTTCTCGCGGCTCAACCGCGCCAGCGCGTCCGGCCGATCCACTCAAGGAGTTTCGTGCCCCGATACGGCCTGGATGGTCGAATCTGGGCAAACAACCGGTTCATGCCGGGGTACCCCTCGGGCGAACGCTCGGAATGGCGTCGTACCCTCCCCGCGACGGGGCCTTGAACCACCACAATTCCAGCCTCAAGGCTGTTTAAAGGCGCGCTCCGTCGCTCCTTGCCAGTCCCTCCCCATGGGGGAGAGCCACGCCCGTTGGCCATCGTGAGCCGGCGGGATCGCTGGCGTCTTTGAGAATCTGAAAGAAAGGGAGGTTCACGCGTCATGAATCGCACACTGTCCGGCAACATCTCGCTCATCTGTCCAGACTGCGCCATGCACCTGGTCAACTTGGCGCCGAACGGCGAACGGTACCACTGCACCGATTGCGATCTGCGCCTGGTTCGCGAGAAGGATGCCTTCCAGCTGGTGCGCGACCACGAGGTCGTCGGCCAGATTCCCGTCGAAGAAGTCGAAGTGCAGGTCACCTGGCGGGTGTTGGCGCAAGCGGTCTAGCGTCGCGGCCGTTTTCGTGCGGCCCGACGACGAAAGTCGGGCGCGCCGTCGGGCCGAGAAGGAAGCGTTCCGGGTATAATGGGCGAGCCGGGCGAGGATGTCCGGCAAGCTCACGGCGAAGTGGCCGAACGAGGGTACCGTCTCCATGGAGCGCGACGTCCCGATCATCGATTTTCACGCCCATCTGCGCGGCGACGCGCCGGTGCGTCTGCCCGAGCCGCAGAGCGGCGTGTACATCAAGGAGATCGCCGAGCTGATGGAGCCGCTGACGCGGCAAGTCGCCGGCATCTGCGGCATGCACTTCCGCGATCCGTTCAGCCGCTTCCTGTACCGCTCGATCAACCACTACGCCTTTCACGAGATTCTGCGGGTCTTCGAGAAGTACGACGTCAAGCTGCTGCTCGACTCGATGGCGCAGGGCGGCATCGCCCACACGGTCGTTTGCCCGATGGAGCCCTACTTCTCGAGCGACGACGTGGCGGCGGCCATCGCGCCCTATCCGGACCGCTTCAGCCTGTTCCTCTCGGCCGATCCGCAAAAGCCGGACGCGCTCGAGGCCTTCGAGGGCCAGCTGCGGCGCCATCGCGCCGCCGGCCTCAAGCTGAACCCGGCGCGCGCCGGCTCGCCCGCCGAAGAGCGCCGCATGTGGGAGCTGATGGCGCTGGCGCAGGAAAAGGACCTGCCCGTGTTCATTCACACGGGCTCGTTTCCGTTCGAGGCGAACCGCTACAACGATCCGGGCGCACTCGCGCCGGTCGTCGCGGCCTTTCCGCATCTGAGCGTCACGCTGGCGCACATCGGCTGGGATCAGTACCCCGCGATTCTCGCGCTGGCCGAGCGCTACCATCACCTCTCGGTCGAGACGTCCTGGCAGCCGCCCAAGGTGATTCGCCAGGCCGTCGACAAGCTGGGCGCGCATCGCGTGCTGATGGGGTCGGACTTTCCGCTGCTGCAGCAGAGCGTCGCGATCGACACGCTGCGCAGCGCGCTCAATCCGTCCGAGTTCAAGCTCGTGGCCTCGCGCAACGCGGAACGGCTTCTGGGCGTCAAACTGGGCGCGCCTGTTTGATGTGATAGCTCCTTTCGGGCCCGTTTTCGCGTTCGTAGCATTTATTTACAAATAACGTCGCATCCCTTATAGTATGGAAGCTCGTCACCGCCTCGAAAGGAGCGTCAGCCGCCCATGGTCAGCCTGAAGGATGCCCGTTACCAGGTTCTGAAGAACCTGTTTGGGCCCCTGGTGACCGAGATGCTCTGCCCGACGGAGATCGTGGGCGAGAGCCACGTGCCGACGCGCGGTCCCGGCTTGCTGGTCTGCAACCATCGCAGCCT
>DATNPP010000304.1:0-3191 GCA_036703175.1 Oscillatoriaceae cyanobacterium | reverse complement strand
CGTCACCTCGTCACCACCGCCGTCGAGCATCCCGCGACGCTCGAGACCTGCGAGGCGCTGCGCGCCGAGGGCTACGAGGTGACGGTGCTGCCCGTCGATCGCCACGGGCGCGTCGATCCGACCATGTTCGGCGCGGTATTGCGGCCGGACACGATATTGGCCTCGGTCATCCATGCGAACAACGAGATCGGCACGCTGCAGCCGATCGCCGAGTTGGGGCGATTGGCCAAGACCCACGGCGTGCTGTTGCACGTCGACGCGGCGCAGAGCTTCGGCAAGGTGCCGATCGACGTCGAGGCGCTGGGCGTCGACCTGCTGTCGATCTCGGGCCACAAGATTTACGCGCCCAAGGGCGTCGGCGCGCTGTACGTGCGCAAGCGCAATCCACGCGTCTCGCTCGCCGCGCAGATTCATGGCGGTGGTCAGGAGCGCGGTCTGCGCTCGGGCACGCTGAACGTGCCGGGCATCGTCGGGCTCGGCAAGGCGGCCGAGGTCGCGCAATCGGCGCTGATGGAAGAAGGCTTGCGACTGTTGGCGCTGCGCGATCGCCTGAATCGGGCGATTACAGAAAACCTGGAAGGCGTGGCGCTCAACGGCCACCCGACGGAGCGCGTGCCCGGCAATTTGAACCTGAGCTTCGCCCGGATGGACGGCGAGGCCCTGGTCGCCGCGCTGGGTGATCTGGCCGTGTCGAGCGCCTCGGCCTGTCACGGGGCGACGCGCGCCCCGAGCCACGTGCTGCGCGCCTGTGGCGTCGAAGATTCTTTGGCCCTCGCGACCTTGCGCTTCGGGCTGGGGCGATTTACAACCGAAGCGGAGATCGACGCGGCGGCCGAGCGTGTCGTCGAAGCCGTGCGGCGTTTACGGGCCGAAGCGCCCCTGATGATGGAGAAGTGAGGAGGCGACCATGACCGTCGAGAATACCCCGAAGACCAAGTCCTTGATCACGTTGACGCCGTCGGCGATCGCGCACGTGAAGACGTTGCTCGAGCGCCAGGGCGTGCCGGGCCACTATTTGCGCGTGGCGGTCTCGGGCGGCGGCTGCTCGGGCATGAGCTACAAGCTCTCGACCGAGGCCGAGCCGGGCCCGAACGACAAGGTGGTGCAGTGCGACGATTTGCAGGTGCTGGTCGACAAGAAGAGCATGCTTTACCTCGCGGGGCTCGAGTTGGACTACTCGGACGACCTCATGAACGCCGGGTTCAAGTTCACGAATCCCAACGCCAAGGTGAGCTGCGGCTGCGGCACCAGCTTCAGCACGTAAAGCGGGCGCAGCCTGGCTGCGGACCGGCGTGACGCACCACACTTGGGTTTTGCGTCCACCATGGGTTATAATGGGGCACCCGCAAAGGACATCCTCCGGAGGTGCGTATGCTGAAACAAGCTCACACCCCTGTCGCCGACCAATCGCTGGCGGCTGTCCGGCGTGCCTTTGCGGCGATCGCGATCTCGACGCGCGCCAGTCGCCCTTTCCATCCTGCCTTCGGCAACGGCGACACGCCCCACTACGGCCTCTAAGCGCGCCAAGCCACGCCTCGCGTGGCCCCGTCATCGCGCAGCCGAACGCCACGTCGCGTTCGGCCTATGAAAGGAGCCGTAAATGCTGACCGCCGATCCCAACGGCAAGCCCGCGACCCCCGCGGGTGTGCCCCATTTCACCGACGAGCCGATCGTCGCCAAGAAGCCGCCCGTGGCCGAGGACACGCTGACGCACAAGCAACTGCGCCAGGGAGAGTTCTGGCGCGATTTGCCCGCCTACAAGGACGTGGACGAGGCGACCTTCTTGAGCCACATCTGGCAAGGCAAGAACTCGATCACCACGCCCGAGAAGCTGATCGAGACGATTCAGGAGGTCGTGAGTCCCGACTTCCTCGAGGACGCCCGCGCGGGCTTCTCCAAGGCGCCGATGTCCGTGCGCATCAGCCCGTACATGATCGCCTGCATCGACTGGAACGATCCGTACAACGACCCGATTCGCACGCAGTTCCTGCCGCTCGGCTCGCGTCTGCGTCCGGACCACCCGATGCTCACGCTCGACTCGCTGCATGAGCAGGACGACGCCCCGGTGCCGGGCCTGACCCACCGCTACGTCGACAAGGCGCTCTTTTTGGCCCTCGACGTTTGCCCGGTGTATTGCCGTTTCTGCACGCGCTCCTACGCCGTCGGCATGGACACCGAGGAAGTCGAGAAGGTGCAGCTGAACGCCAGCCCGAAGCGCTGGGCCCTGGCCTTCAAGTACATCGCGAGCCGCCCCGAGCTCGAGGACATCGTGATCTCGGGCGGCGACATGTACCAGATGGCGCCGGCGCACCTCAAGACGATCGGCGAGACGCTGCTGAACATGCCCAACATTCGCCGCATTCGCTTCGCGACGAAGGGCCCGGCGGTCATGCCCTCGAAGATTCTGACCGACGAGAACTGGTTCAACGCGCTGAGCGAGGTCGCCCAGCTCGGCCGCAAGCTGCGCAAGGAAGTGGCGTTGCACACGCACTTCAACAATCCCAACGAGATCACCTGGATCACCCAGGCGGCGATGGACAAGGTGTTCGACGCCGGCATCTTCGTGCGCAATCAGAGCGTGCTGCAGCGCGGCGTGAACGACGATCCCGAGGTCATGCGCTTGCTGGTGCGGCGTCTGGGCCACGTCAACGTGCACCCCTACTACGTCTATCAGCACGACATGGTCAAGGGCGTCGAGGATCTGCGCACCACGCTGCATTCCGCCATGGAGATCGAGAAGTTCGTGCGCGGCAGCACGGCCGGCTTCAACACGCCGACCTTCGTGTGCGACGCGCCGGGCGGCGGCGGCAAGCGCGACATCCACTCGGCGGAGTACTACGACCGCGAGAACGGCATCTCGATCTTCACGGCGCCGAGCGTGAAAGAGGGCCAGTACTTCTTGTACTTCGATCCCGTCGATCAGCTCAGCCCCGAGGCGCAAGCGCGCTGGAAGGACAAGGCCGTTTACGAGCCGATGATCCAGGAAGCGCTCGACAAGGTGCGCCGCGGCAGCCGCTAGGGATTCAAACGCAACCGGGACCGGCATTCGTGCCGGTCCCGCTTGCAATTCGAAGTCGCTTACGGCCTGAGCTTCTTGAGATCCTGACGCTCGAAGATGGTGACGGGCACGCGGTCCGGCGTGCCCGGACGGTTGAAAGTGGCCACCTTCGTGTATCCCTGCGGGGCGCTCG
>DATNPP010000271.1:0-7595 GCA_036703175.1 Oscillatoriaceae cyanobacterium | reverse complement strand
ACCACACCTCGGGGGCACTCCCGACGCGGGCAGGCCGACGGCCTGCCCGCTTCTTTTTGGGTATGAAAGCGGCATGAACAGAATCGCGATTGGGCTTTGCACCGCCTTTCTTCTCGCCCTCGGCGGCACCGCGCTCGCCGCCGCCCGGGATCAATCCCCGGACGGCACCGTCTTCATCACGGGCGTCCTCTCGGGCGTGCAGGCGGACAGCCTCAAGACCGGCAAGCTCCTCAAGCGCTTCGACACGGGCGATCTGCCGCACAATCTGCTGCTCTCGCCGGACGGCAAGAAGGTCTACGTGACGAACGTGGGCTCCGAGAGCGTGAGCGAGATCGACGTGCGCACGCTCACGAAGACCAAGGACATTCGGGTGGGCGCGGTTCCTCGGAATGCCTACCACGACAAGCTGGGCGCCGCGGCCTACGACGCGAACACCTGCTACGGCTGCCACAAGGCGCGCGCCGTGGGCACCGAGCCGGTGGCGATGGCCTGGGCGGGCGATCGCCGATTGCTCGTCACCGAGTCGCACGGCCGCAAGCTCGCCGTGCTGGATCCCGCGGCGGGAGCGCTCGTGCGCGAGGTGGATTTTCACCTGCCGGGCTGGTCCTCGCCCTCGAACGTGGCCGTCGACCCGAACAACCACGACGTCTGGGTGCTGCATTCGTTCCTGCCGCCCGATCCCAAGCCCGGCGTCGGCCACACGGTCGAAGAGGCGATCATGAACCGCGAGTTCAGCCATGCGCCGCCGCTCGGCCAGCATCGGAGCTACGTGACGGTCTACGATCCGTCGCTGCACCATGAGCTCAAGCGCCTGAGCGTGCCCTGGTCGATTCCTTTCGGCGCCGTCTTCAGCCCGGACGCGCGCCGGCTGTACGTGGCGTACCGCTCCTCGGACGTGATCGCGGTGTTCGACACGCGCGCCATGCGCCTCGAGCGCACCTTCAAGGTCGCGAGCTCGCCGGTCGGCATCGCGCTCTCCAAAGACGGCCGCCAGCTCTACGTGCCGTGTCTCTTTCAGCATCCGGCGGTCGAGCAAATCGTCGACACCCGCACGGGCGCGGTTCTCGTCTCGATGGAGGTGCCGCCCAGCCCCTCCCGAACGACGGTCGATCCGCGCACGGGCTACCTCTACGTGACGGCCACGGGCACGAACAAGCTGCTCGAGATCGATCCGATCAAGCAGGAACTCTTGCGCATGCTGCCGGCCGGCTTGCAACCGCTGGACAGCGTGGTGACGCCCTGAACATGCCCGGCAGGGATGCTGGGCCTCCGCTATCCCTCTCCCTCGAGGGGAGAGGGCAGGGTGAGGGTGAAACGCGGGCCCGGATGGCCCGCGCTTCCTACTTGTATAGGTTTCAGGCGGTCGTTTCGGGGAACAAGATCCGAAGATCGAAGGAGCCAGCGGCATGAAGGTCTACCGGGTCATTCTCGCGAGCATCATCGGCGCGACGCTGATCAGCTGCGTCGGCTCGCCGACCACGCCCAGCCCCACCGTGGTGCGCCGCACCGGCGGGTCGGGCACGCGCACGCTCTCGTCGAGCCCGAGCACCTCGCCGACCGACGGCACGGACGCGACGACGAGCCCCGACGACACGAGCTCGGCGTCGCCTTCGCCGACGCCCACGCCGACGCCGAGCGCCACGGGCACGGCTTCGCCGACGGCCGCGCCCTTCTTCGCCGAGGTGCTCGACGGCAGCAGCAAGCCCGTGACGGGCGTGACGATCGACGCCTACGGCAGTGACGGCAGCAGCGCCGGCACCGAGGTGTCGACCGACAGCAACGGCCAGTTCAAGCCGGCCACCGACTGGAAGCTGCCCGCGACGCTGATCGCGACGGCGCAGGACAGCACCAAGGCGATTCAGTTCAACGTGGCCTCGGGCACCACGAGCCTGAAGATGCAGCTCGCCGCGACGGGCTCGATCACGGGCCAGCTCACGGCGCCGAACCTCAATCCCGCGCCGGACTTCACGGGCGTGCAGGTCAAGATTCCGGACACGCCTTTCAGCACGCAGAGCAATTCGACCGGCAGCTTCACGCTTCCGGCCCTGCCCGCCTACGCGACGGGCTACAACCTGGCCGCCTCGAGCAACACGCTCGGCACGGGCGCGGCGAGCAACATCGCGGTCAGCGCCGGCAAGACGGCGAGCGCGACGATCGCGCTGTCCGCGACGGCCCCCACGGTCAGCTCGCTGAGCGCGACCAACGGCGGCCCCGGCGTGCTCGTGACGATCACGGGCACGCACTTCGGCACGACCGGCACGCCCACCGTCAGCTTCAACGGCACCGACGCAACGACCGTCACGCTGGCGAGCGACACGAGCCTGACGGCCGCCGTGCCGGCTCAGGCCACTAACGGCAACGTGACGGTGGCCGTGAACGGCTTGACGAGCAACGGCGAGAACTTCAAGGTGCTCCAGAGCCTGACGGTGAGCGGCCCGCAAACCCTTTCCGCCGGTGCGACGCAGCCCTACACGGTCGCCGCGCTCGACACGAACGGCGACACCGTGGCGAATCCGACCATCACCTGGGCGAGTGCGGGCACGGGCTTCACCATCTCGCCGGCCGGCCTGGTGACGGCGACCGGCGCCGGGACGGGCAGCATCTTCGCCAGCAGCGGCAATCTGCAGAGCAACTCGCTGGCACTCACGATCACGAGCTCGCAGGTGACGGTGAGCACCTTCGCGGGCAGCGGCAGCGCCGGCACGACGAACGGCACCGGCACGGGCGCGAGCTTCATTCGCCCGGTGGGCCTGTGCTTCGATCCGAGCGGCACCGGCTTTCTTGTCGCGAGCGACGAGTACCAGAACCAGAACAACGCCAGCGATCCGAACACCGGCAGCACCATCCGCGCGCTCACGAGCGGCGCCGTCGTCACGACGCTCGCCGGTCAGACCGGCGGCGACGGCGCGCTGGGCAACACCAACGGCAGCGGCGCCGCGGCCAAGTTCTATTTTCCGGACTCGGTCGCGGTGGACAGCCACGGCAACATCTTCGTCGCCGACACGGCGAACAATTTGATTCGCAAGGTCACTCCCGCCGGGCTGGTCTCGACCTTCGCCGGCAGCGGTGAAGCGACCCGGCTGGACGGCACCGGCACCGGGGCCAAGTTCAACGCGCCCTGGGGCATCTGCTGCGATCCGAGCGACAACCTCTACGTCACCGAGATCGGCGATCTGACGCAGGCCAACGAGGCCGTCCGCAAGATCACGCCGGGCGGCGTGGTCACCACCGTCACCGTCGGCACGTTCAAGCTGCCGCAGGGCATCGCGGCGGACGGAAGCGGCAACGTCTTTTTGGCGGACGGCCAGGGCAACGTGATTTTGAAGATCGCCAATCAGACCGTCTCGACCTACGCCGGCAGCGGTGCGCCGGGTGAGGCCGACGGCACGGGCATCGCCGCGACCTTCAACGACCCCACCGGCCTCGCGATCGATGCGAACGGCAACCTCTACGTGGCGGACAACGGCGGCAACAAGATCCGCAAGATTGCGCCCGGCGGCGCGGTGAGCACGATCGCCGGCGACGGTACCGCCGCCTTCAAGGACGGCTCGGGCACCTCGGCCGAGTTCAACGGCCCGAACGGCATCGCGATCGACAGCCAGGGCAACCTGTACGTGGCGGACACGAACAACTACCGCATTCGCAAGATCACGCTGCAGTAAGCGGGCGTTTGTTCGCGGAACGTCAAATCTTCGTTAAATCACGCGAGTCCTCCTGAGCTCGGCCGGACAAGTCATGGCCGAAGGAGGGGTCGCGTGCGGATCGAGTATCACTACATCTACGTTCGCGTGGCCGGCCCGACGATCTACGTGCCGAGCCCGAGCGGCGGCGGCGGCCTCCACCTCAAGAAGTTCAAGCAGCAGCTCGCGATGCTGAAGCAGCAACTCGACGCGATGACGCAGACCCCGGAGTGGATGAAGGATCCGGGCGGCCGCAAGCAGCAGGTCCGCAACATCATCGCCGAGATCATCGGCAAGCTGGCGCACGTGACGGGCAAGGGCCTGCAAGATGCGATCATGTCGGGCCTGGATGCGGCGATCGCCGCCGTCAACAGCGGCGACGTGAATCAGGGCTTCGAGATCGCGAGCAACATGCTCAAGATGACCAACGACGCGGTCGAGATCGGCTCGAACCTCGAAGGCGTGATCAACGAGCTCAAGGGCATCGCCAACGCCCTTCCCGAGCCGGCCAAGTCCGCGATGGAGTCGATCATCAGCGACGCCGAGGCGGCGATCGACGTGGCGACGGATCCCTCGGAGCTGCAGGGCCTGCTGGATCTGCTCAACCAGGCCGCCGAGGTCGGCAAGCGCATGCTGAGCATGTCGCCGGACTCGCCGGGCTTTGCGGACGCGCTCAACGACCTCGGCGTGATCGACGCCGAGATCGGCACGCACGGCATGGGCGGCGGCAACGACCCGACGGGCGGCGCCGGCGGCCTCGGCGAAGACACGCTCGCGCTGCTGGGCGGCAACCCGTCGGATGCGATCAAGGATCTGCTCGATCAAGAGCCGGATCACTTCGGTTGCCAGCAGCTGCGCCAGCTCGACGCCAAGTTCAAGCAGATTCTCGGCCTGTTCGATGCGCTGCCCGGCGACGCGGCGCGCCAGGCGGCCGCCGATTCGCTGCGCCAGATTCTCGCGCTCGCGGGCCAGGGGAAATACGGCGAGGCCAACGCCGAGGCGGACAAGCTTTTCGCGCGCATGGATCGCCTGGTGAAGTTGATGCCGGTGGTGCAGACGAAGTGCGATCGCGCCACGAGCATCGCGAGCCGGCTGCGCGGCCCGGCCAAGGACGCGCTGCTCAAGGTGATTCGGGGCGTGCAACTGCAGATGGCCGAGGCGACCTCGCCCGAGGAGCTGCTGCACCTCGACGAGCTGATGATGCGCGCGATGCACGCCGCCGAGCGCGCCTCGGCCGGCGGCCCCAACGCGGCGCGCGAGCTGTTGATGCTGAACTCGCTGGCGCGCAAGGTCAACGGGAACGCCGGCACGTCGCCCTTCGGCGGCGACTGCTACAAGGGCGGCAAGCCCGCCGCGAGCCCCACCGGCCGCCTCAAGGGCGGCGAATGCGATTGGTTGGAGCTGATCGAGGTCGACGCCTACCTGAAACCGGCGACCGGGCCGTCGAAAGGCCCGAAGGCGGGCGGCCCGCCCCCGTCGAGCGATCCGCCGTCTGATCCGTATGCGCCGGCGGCCGCTCAGGCGCCCAAGCCGTTCGATCCGTTCGCCGATCAGGCGCGGCTCAAGGCCGCGAAGAATTCGGCCCTGGCGCCCAGCGGGCCCGCGTCGGGCGAGGTCGATCTGGTGGTAGCGGTGGCGATCGCCGTCGAGCCCGAACCCTCCCCCGGCGCCTAACCGGGCGCCCCCTCCCCCTGGCGAGGGGGAGGGATGTTGTAGCCCCGTCCAGGGGCGAAAACGGGGTGGGGGAGTCTCTTTGCGGACCGCCGGGGGGCTCCCCCTCCCAGCCGACGCCCCTGAACAGGGCTTCGGCGTCCCTCCCCCCCACCGAGGGGAGGGGGCGCCGCCTGGGGCGGCGTTTGGTGCGTCATCCCGGCGCTTTAGCGAAGTTTAACGTAAAGAATACTTCCGCATAAACGCATTTCTGCCCTCCGGAGCGATAACAACCGTAGTCAGTGAATTAACGGTCTGTGAAATCTCCGAAGGAGTGCAGCGAATGTCGGCCAAGAAAGTGATGAGTGCGGCGATTCTGAGCGTGTTGCTCACGGCTTGCGGCGCCCAAACCCCGCAGGCGACGCTGCCGGCCGACGGCACCTACGGCAGCACCTCGCTGACGTCGGCCGACGCTTCCGGCGCCGCGGCGAGCGACACGTCCTATCCGGACACCACGGACAGCAGCGGCACGAGCACGCTCACCGACGCCTCGGGCACGACGACGCCCGCCGCGAGCGCGACCGTGCCGGCGAACGGCTATACCTTTGCAGGCATCGTGACGGACCAATCCACCGGCCAGCCGCTGGCGAACGCGATGGTCTCGATCGGCGCCTCGACGCTGCTCACGAAGAGTGACGGCAGCTTCAGCTTCACGGGCATCATGGATCCGACGATCACCGTCGCCGTCAGCCTCACGGGCTACGCGCCCCTTCAGCAGCAGACGGTGACGCTCTCCGGCACCGTGGTGCAAAAGAGCATCCAGCTCGCCCCGACCGACTCGGGCGCGACCTCGACGGGCGACAGCACCGGCACCGCCACCCCGACGGCCTCGTTCCGCCAGGCCATGAGCTTCAGCTCGAGCTTCCAGAGCGTCGCGGACATGCTGGTGGTGGACAACAAGGTCTACGTGCTCGGCATGGTGGATCCGACCTTCGGCTTCGATCACTCGCAGGTGAACGTGTACGATGCGACGACCGGCCAGCAGCTCGAGAACTTCGCCAAGATCGGCTTTTTGAGCCATCTGCCCAAGAGCGCCAACTCGCTCGCCGTCGACAACGGCCAGGTGAAGGTCTCGGACGGCACGACGACGTACCTCTTCGACGCGTCCGGCAACTTCCTCACGAAGGGCACGGCCGGATCGCCCGCGTCGCCCGCGACGACGGCGACGGACAGCACGAACGACCGCACCTACACGCTCAAGGGCGGCAACCAGGTGGACGTGACGACCGGCGACGGCGACACGCTGTTGACGTTGCCGGGCGTGACGAACGCGGTGGCGGTGGGCGTGTCCAGCACGGGCAATCTGCTGGTGCTGGACGGCACGAGCAACACGGTGCTCGGCTTCACCTACCTGCCTGCGCAGTAAAAAGGTTCGCTTGTAAAGATCGGCCGACAAACGGCCGATCTTTTTTGTGCAGGGCCTGCTCGCGGCGAATTCACATGGGCTTCATTATTTGTTGAGTATCGGGCAAGGAACCTTCGTTAGGGTGGAATTGTCTGCATGGTGAGGGGCCTCACCATCAGGCGTTCCCGAGAAAGTTGGTTGCCATGATTCGCTTCGGCTATTTCTATCTGAACGGTCGACTGACCGTTTACGACGTGAGCGTGGAGCAACGCCATGGTCGCTCGGTCTACGTGGCGGCCCTGTCGGAGGATCCGCGCGTGTGCTTCGCCGCGATCCGTCCGGAGCACGCCATCGAGCAGCTGCGCGAGTACCTCGACGGGACGGTCGCGCGTCCCGCGGTGCGTTCTCCGCAGCCTGCGCCTCGCGCAGCTGTCTATTAACCAATCTTAACGTTGATTTTACTCAGGACTTTGCTATAATCACATTCCACGTTGCAGCCCGCAGCGCGAGGCCAGATAGCTCAGTTGGTAGAGCATGCGACTGAAAATCGCAGTGTCGGCAGTTCGATTCTGCCTCTGGCCACTCAACCGGACCCGCACCACCACAAAGGTTGGCGGGTCCGGCTCCATTTTGGGGAAGGCCATCTAATCGGGGTGTACATCCAAAGTACACCCATCCGAATGAGCCAAGCCAAGCAGTCGATCCATGCTTGCAGCCGCGTCGTCCTGCATTGTCGGTAGCACGTGTGAGTATGTGTCGAGCGTGACGCTTATTGCGGATTCCGGGCCAAATCGATCACCCATTCCGGACGAACCCGATCACTCGTTCCGGACCAAGTCGATCACCGATTCCGGGGCCAA
>DATNPP010000242.1:0-12982 GCA_036703175.1 Oscillatoriaceae cyanobacterium | reverse complement strand
CTCACCGAACCCGGCCGTCCGGACCAGACCCTTGAAGATTCGTGCCTTCCAACCTTCGGATGCCGCCCCGTTGCGGCACCGTTTCGCCGGCGAGACGCGCCCCCCGTGGCTGCGGCTTCCGCCGCCGTATGCGCTCGAGCCGTTGCTGGCGGCCGATGAAGGCCTGACGCGCTTCGTCGCCGAGTCCGGCCGCGGCGACGTCGTCGGCTTGATCGCGCTCGACACGCGCGGCGACTTTCCGCTGCTTCTGGGGCCGCTGGTGTCCGACGAGCAGCTCGCCGAGCTGCTGGGCAACAAGCTGCTCGACCAGGCGCTCATCGCGGCCGCCGAGCGCGGGCTCGAGGCGGTGTTGCTCAAGGCGGACGTGCGCGAGGAGCGCGCCGTGAGCTTTCTGATTAATCAAGGCTTTCGCGTGCTGGATTGGCGCGAGTACTACTTCGAGGCGCGCCCGGGCGACGACGAGGCCGAGGCCGACGACGACGCGAGCTTCGCGGCGTGCCCCGAGATGGTGTCGAGCGATTACGCCAAGCTTTATCAGGCGATCGGCTCCTCGCTGGGACGCCCGGATCGCGCCGACTGGGAGCGTGCGGAGATCTTCGAGCATCTGCAGAACACCGATTTGCTTTGCTACGCCGCGCGCCAGGACGGGCGCTACGTCGGCGTGATCGAGCTGACGCGCCGCGGGCCGAACGAGGCCGAGATGACGTACGGCGGCGTGGTGCCCGACGCCGCCGAGCTCTGGGGGCGATTCGTCGCGTCGATGCTGCGGCACGCGTGGGCCGACTGGCATCTGGAGCGCGTGCGGCTAAGCGTGCTCGCGCGCGAAGTGCCGCCCGAGCTTCAAGCGCTCGGCACGAGCGGATTTCAGCGCCGGCGCGCGCTGCTGTTGCTGGAAAAACCTCTGGGGCAAGCGCGCCTGGCGGCGCGCTGACGCCTCAGTCCGTCAGTGCGAGCCAGGCGAGCAGCTTCTCGACGCACGCCTCGGGCGTGGCCGAACCGGGCTCGAGGACGACCTCCGGCGTCTCGGGCGCTTCGTAGGCGCTGTCGATGCCCGTGAAGTTCTTGATCTCGCCGCGCTTCGCCTTGGCGTACAGGCCCTTGGGATCGCGCGCCGCGCAGACTTCGAGCGGCGTGTCCACGAAGACCTCGACGAACTGCCCCTCGCCGAGGCGCCCCCGCGCGAAGGTGCGCTCCGAGCGATAGGGCGAGATGGCGCTCACGATGACGATCAATCCCGCGTCGACCATCAGCGCGGCGACTTCGGCCATGCGGCGCACGTTCTCGACGCGATCCGCCTCGGTGAAGCCGAGGTCACGGTTCAGGCCGTGGCGGACGTTGTCGCCATCCAGCACGTAGGTGTGGCGCCCCGAGGCGTGCAGCCGCTGCTCCAGCAAGTTCGCGATCGTGCTCTTGCCGGCGCCGGACAGGCCGGTCAGCCAAATGCAACGCGGCTTCTGGCTCTTTTGCGCCGCGCGGGCCGATTGATCGACGCTCAGAGCCTGCCAGTGCAGGTTCGAGGCGCGGCGCAGCGCATGCGTCAACATGCCGGCGCCGACCGTTTCGCGCGTGACCCGGTCGACCAGGATGAAGGCGCCCATCGCGGGACAGGCCGCGTACGGCTCGAAGGCGACCGGCCGATCGAGCGAGAGGGTGACGGTGGCGATTTCGTTCATGCCGAGCGTCTTGGCAGCCAGATGCGCGCCGTTGTTCACGTCGAGGCGCCACTTGAGCTGCATGACGCGCGCGATCGCCGCGCGCGTATGCACGAGCACGTCGTAGGGGCGGCCGGGCAGCAACGGGTTCTCATGGAACCAGATCAACTGCGCCTCGAACTGGTCGGCCACGCCGCACGGGTCCTGGCCCGCTGCGAGCACGTCGCCGCGAATGATGTCGCGTTCGTCCTCCAGCGTCAGCGTCACCGCCTGGCCGGCGTGCGCGACCGGCAGATCGCCGTCCAGCGTGACGATGCGCGACACGCGCGTGGTCACCCCCGACGGCAGCACGCGCACCGGATCGCCCGGGCGTACCTCGCCGGCGGCGATGCGGCCGGCGTAGCCGCGAAAATCCGAGCTCGCGCGGTTCACCCACTGCACCGGCATGCGAAAGGGCCGCGTGGCCTCGGCGTCAACCGGCACCGTCTCGAGGTGCTCCAACAGCGTCGGGCCTTCGTACCAGGGCATGTGCCGGCTCGATTGCGTGACGTTGTCGCCTTCGAGCGCCGAAAGCGGAATCGCGACGATCTCGCGAAAGCCCAGCTCGGCCGCGAAGTCGCGGAACTGACTTTCGATGCCCGCGAAGACGGATTGGCCGTAATCCAGCAAATCGAGCTTGTTCACCGCGAGCACGACGCGCTTGACGCCCATCAGCGACACGATGCGCGCATGGCGGCAGGTCTGCGTGAGCAATCCCTTGCGGGCGTCCACCAGCAGCACGGCGAGTTGGGCGGTCGACGCGCCCGTGGCCATGTTGCGCGTGTACTGCTCGTGGCCCGGGCAATCGGCGACGATGAACTTGCGCTTCTCGGTCGCGAAGAAGCGGTAGGCCACGTCGATCGTGATGCCCTGCTCGCGCTCGGCTTGCAATCCGTCGACCAGCAAGGCGAGGTCGAGGCGATCGCCCTGCGTGCCGTGCGCCCGCGAATCCGCCTGCAAGGCGCTCAGCTGATCCTCGAAAAGGTTGTGGCTGTCGTGCAGCAACCGCCCGATGAGCGTGGACTTGCCGTCATCGACGCTGCCGCAGGTGATCAGCCGCAGCGTGTCCTGCGGCGGGGTCGCCAGGTGTGCCGGCATGGCCTCGGGGCGCTGCGCGCTCATCTAAAAGTAACCCTCTTGCTTCTTGCGCTCCATCGATCCGGCGCCGTCGTGGTCGATCAAGCGGCCCTGACGCTCCGAGTGGCGCGCGGCGAGCGTCTCACGGACCACCGCCTCGAGCGTGTCCGCCTCGCTCTCGATCGCCGCCGTGAGCGGCCAGCAGCCCAGGGTGCGAAAGCGCACCTTCTTGAGCTGCGGCGTCTCGCCCGGTTGCAGGGGCAAGCGATCGTCATGGGCGAGAATCAGCTGGCCGCTGCGCTCCACGACGGGGCGCTCCATGGCGAGGTAGAGCGGCACGACCGGAATGCCCTCGCGCAGAATGTAGGCCCAGATGTCCGCCTCGGTCCAGTTCGAGATCGGAAAGACGCGCATGCTTTGCCCGGGCGCCAGGCTCAGGTTGTAGAGGTTCCAGAGCTCGGGCCGCTGTGCCCGCGGATCCCAGCGATGGCCCGGCTGCCGCACGGAGAAGATGCGCTCTTTCGCACGGGACTTCTCCTCGTCGCGGCGCGCGCCGCCGATCACCAGGGTGAAGCCGTGGTGATCGAGCGCCTGCTTGAGCGCAACCGTCTTCATGAGATCCGTGTGGACGGCCGATCCGTGGGTGAAGGGCCCCACGCCGTCCCGCACGCCGTCCGGGTTCGTGTGCACGATCAGCTGGAGCCCGAGCTCGCGCACCATGCGTTCGCGATGCGCGTACATCTCGCGAAACTTCCAGCCCGTGTCGATGTGCAGCACCGGAAACGGTATCGGCGCAGGGAAGAAGGCCTTGCGCGCGAGGTGCAGCAGCACCGAGGAGTCCTTGCCGATCGAGTACATCAGCACGGTCTTCGCGTCCGGCCGCAGGCACTCGCGGAAGATGGTGATCGCTTCGGCTTCCAGGCTGTCGAGGTGGGTCATTCCCGGTCTTGCGCTACGACCCCGACTTGGGGCGAATCGGAATCAGCGACTCCCAGCTGCCCGCCGTGCCGTCGGCGGTGATCTTGAGATCCACTTGCTCGAACGGGCCGGTGCCGCTCGGCTGCGGGAAGGTGCAGCTCTTCTCGTCCGCGCTGACCGTCGCGCTGACGGCGCCGCTGCCCGCGTTCACGCTGACGCTCTTGAGCTTGAGGGGCGTCTCGTTCAGCTCGCCGCTCGAATCGGCCGTCTGGGTGGCGAGCGAGAGCGTCATCGTGCCGTTGGCGGCGCTGAGGTAGTAGGCCGTCTGCGTGGTGCCCTTGGGCGTCGCAGTCCCGCTCGCGCCGTCGAACTGGTTGAAGTAGTTGTCGACGATCTGGCCGACGTGCGCCGCGGCCGTCGTCAGCGAAGGCGCGAAGCTGCCCTGCCAGCCCTTGCCGTTCTGCACGTAGGTGAGGAAGTACAACGGCAGCTTGGTCTTGGCGTCGATCACCTGTTTGTTCTTGAAGATGTTGTCCGTGTAGAAGGGCTTGTCCAGCGTTTCGAACTCGGCCTCGCCGATCTTGCGCTCGACGACGTAGGGCTGCGAATCCGGCTCGTGATCGTACTGCGCGAAGCGTAGCACGCCCTTGTCGTAGTAGAGCTCCTCGAAGTCGCCCGCGAGCAATTGCACGTCGGACTGGCTCATCGTCTCGGCCTTGATGGGCTCGAGCAAATTGCCTTGCTTGTCCGCGAACTGGACGTTCTGGAACCTCTGCACTTCGATCGTGGTGGTCTGGCCTTGCCCGGTCGTGTAAGGCAAGCTCACGCCGCCCCTCGAGTCGGGTTTCACGAGATTCGCGAGACCGGGGATGCTGGTGCAACCGCCAAGAAGCATGGCTGCGACCACGGCGGTGGGAATGGCACGTTTCACCCTATCCTCCTGCAGATGATACCCCTCCAGCGGGCGTTCCGACTTTATACCCAGGCGCCCGCGAAGCACACGCGCAAGCGGCGCGGGGTTGCGACACGTACCGCGACGCGCAGCCAGCGGCCGTCTCGGCTGGCGTGCTCATCGGACGCGAGGCCCTCGATGGCTTTCAGCTCGAATCCGTCGGGAATCGCGATCCAGAGGTTGCCCTCGGGATTGGCCAGAGGCAGCAGCGCGATCGCCAGCGCCTCGCCGTCCCACGCCAGCGATTCGATGCCGAAGCGCCCCTGCGCGAAGTGGCGATCGTCGCCGGCGAGCCAGGGGTGAACTCTTGCCGGGCGCACGGCGAGCAGCTTGCCCTCGTGCGGCGCGAGCGGCACCGTGTCGCCGGCATCGAGCGGCAGGCCGGCGAAGGCGTCGAAGACCCAGCGAGGACCCGGAACGAGGTCCGGCAGGGCGATCGCCCGCGGATCGTCCTCCCAGTTGAGCAATCCGACGAGGTGCCAGGCCTCCCACGCGGTCTCGAGGGGCAAATCGAGCACGTCCGGCCATTCCGGCTTGAAGCCCCGCACCCAGCGCGCCGCGCGGCCCGTCGGCGGCAAGAGCTGGCCGGTGCGCCGCCATTCCGCGGCGTCGAGGCGACTGAGGCCGTCGCCCGAAATCATGCTGCCGCCCGACAGCGCCACGACGGTCGCCAGAAAGCACTTTTCGGCCTCGGTCATCGTGCAAGGGGCCGTGCCGGGCGCGTGCTCGGACGCCGCGCGCGTGATCAGGCAATCCGGGTCGTTGATCCACCACTGCCCGTGCTGCCAGAGGCGATGCACGGTGTTCATGCAAGCGTGGCGCGTCGAGACCGAGGACATGTTGGCCGGCGTCTCGCCGAGCCAGGTGAGCCCGACGTCCTGGCTGATGCGCATCGAATCGACGAGGCCCAGCGAGGGCATCAACGGCGCGCCGCAGCCCAGCAGATGCACCGTGGGCCCCGCCGCTTCGCGAATGGCCGCCAGTCCGTCGCGGTAGGCGTCCAGCGGCGTGATGCCGGCGTCGGCCCGGACGCCCGGATGGGCGGCAAAGTGCAGAAAGTCGAGCTTCAACACGCCGAAGTCCCAAGTTCGCGTGAGTGTCTCGATCAGCGCGCGCAGATGGGCCTTCACGTCTCCACGGCTCAAGTCCAGCCCGTAAACGTCCGTGTTCCAGTGGCGCTGAACGACTTGCGGCGCGCCTGTGGCGTCACGGACGACCCAGTCGGGATGCGCGGCGAAGAGCCGGGAATCGGCGCCGACGCAGAACGGGGCGAGCCACAAGCCGGGCGTCTTGCCGGCGGCGCGGACCTGGGCGGCGATCGCCGCGAGGCCCTCCGGATAGCGATCGCGCCGGATGGAGGTCCAGTCCCCGATTGCCGTCTGATACCCGTCGTCGAGGATCACCCATTCCAGCGCACGGCCCTGCGGATGCGTTCCGAGCGCGTGGAGGTCGTTCCGAACGTCGTCGGCGGTGTTCATGCCGAAATAGTAGTACCAGCTGCACCAGCCGGCGGGCGACGATTCCGGCGCGAGGCCCGGCGAGGTCGCCGCGGCATAGTGCGCGAGCAATGCCTCGGGCGTGCCCCACGCGATCCAGAGGCCCGGCGTTTCGAATCGATCGCCCGGCCCCAGATGCAAGCCGGCTTGGGGCTCGCAGACGGCTTGCAAGCGCGTGAAGCGCGCGTCGGCAATCGCGAGGTCCAGATGATTCAAACAGCCGCCGCTGCGTTCGAAGCCCAGCAACAGGGCCTGTTCGGCCGTGCCGATGAGCGTGAGGTCGTTCGAGCTGAGGGCCTCGAGGTCGTTCGGGCGTTGCGGCAGGTTGTGCGCCTGGTAATAAGGGTCGCCCGCGGGGATCTGCAGCCGATCGGAGCCCAGAACCGGACGAATCAACGTCGGCGACCAGCTCATCCAGCCGTGCTGGTAGAAGGCCCAATCGGCGAGCGGAGCAGCCAGATCGAGGCGCCCTTCGGGGGCGGCGATCGCGAGCGGCGTGAAGCGATCCAGCACGAGGGCGTCCGGCCCCGCGTTGCGCACCTCGAGGCGCAACCAGACCCCGGCGCCGTCGGGTTTCCAGCGCCAAGCGAGCTCGAGCGGCCCCGCGCTTTCGCGCATTCCGACGACCGCGTCCAGGTTCCCAAGGCCCATCGCGGCCTGCAACGCGCTGAACTCACGTCCGTCGGCCAGGCGCACACGGGCGTGAATGCCGCCGAGTGACGGCGAAATGGCGTGATCGCGCGCAACGAGCGTCAAGGGCATGGGCAGGCTCCTTGCACGCCTCGCGTGCGACTGGGGTCGATTCCATACTGGCGGACGGCTCGGGGTTGTGACAACAGGGCGGCAGGCGGCCCCCCATGCGCCTCGCGGCCCATGGCGTGGTACAATGGGAGCCGGAGGCACCATGGAAGACAAACTGCAAGAAATCGAGCGTAAATTCGAGGAGCTCAGCCAATTGCTGAGCGATCCCGTCGTGCTGGCGGATCAAGACCGCCTCATGAAGTACGCCAAGGCGCGCGCCGGGCTCGAAGAGACGGTCGAGCGCTACCATGAGTGGCTCAAGGTCCGTAAGGAGCTGAAAGACGCCAAGGGCATGCTCGCGACCGAGACGGACGCCGAGCTGCGCGAAATGGCGCAAATGGAAGTCGACGAGCTGAGCGCGCGCGACGTGGCCCTCGAAGACCAGCTCAAGATTTTGCTGTTGCCCAAGGATCCCGCCGACGATCGCAACGTGTTGCTCGAAATTCGCGGCGGCGCGGGCGGCGAGGAATCCAGCCTGTTCGCGGGCGATCTGCTGCGCATGTACCAGCGCTACGCCGATCGCCGCGGCTGGAAGGTCGAGGCGCTCAACATCCAGGAGACGGATCTCGGCGGCATCAAGGAAGCCGAGCTGCTCATCAAGGGCGAGGGTGTCTACCGCCAGCTCAAGTACGAATCGGGCGTGCATCGCGTGCAGCGCGTGCCCGCCACCGAGGCGTCCGGGCGCATTCACACCTCGACCGCGACGGTCGCGATCATGCCCGAGGCCGAGGAAGTCGACGTCGAGATCAATTCGAAGGATCTGCAGATCGACACCTTCCGCTCCGGCGGCGCGGGCGGCCAGAACGTCAACAAGGTCGAAACGGCGGTGCGCATCACGCACATGCCGACGGGCGTCGTGGTGGCCTGCCAGGAAGAGCGTAGCCAGCTGCAGAATCGCATGAAGGCGATGAACATGCTGCGCACCAAGCTGCTCGACGCGCAGCGCGAACGAGCCGACTCCGAGCGTTCGGATTTGCGCCGCAGCCAGGTGGGCACGGGCGATCGCTCCGAGCGCATCCGCACCTACAACTTCCCGGAGAACCGCGTCACGGACCACCGCATCAAGGTGACGCTGCACAAGCTCGAAGCGATCCTCAACGGCGACATGGACGAGATCATCGGCGAGTTGATCGCCTTCGATCAGCGCGCGCGTCTGGAGAAGATGACGGCTCAGACGGTCTAGCGGGTATAAGCCTTCAACCCCTGCGGGATGAAAGGAGAACTGCCTTGCCCACGATCGGCGACGCTCTGTACGATTCTTCGCGGCAATTGCTCGACGCCGGCATTCAGACCGGCTCGCTCGAAGCCTCGCTGTTGCTCGGCCAGGCCACCGGGCTCGACCGGCTGCGGCTGATCACGAGCACGGCCGAGGCGCTCACCGACGAGGCCTGGGATCGCTTTCAGGACCTCCTGTCCCGCCGGCTGCGCCGCGAGCCGCTGCAGTACATCATGGGCGAAACCGAGTTCATGGGCCTGCGCTTCGTCGTGTCGCCCGAGGTGCTGATTCCGCGTCCGGATACCGAGATTCTGGTCGAGACGATTCTCGACCTGGAGGAGGAGCGCGGCGAGACGGCGCCCATTCGCGCGGCGGACGTCGGCACGGGCTCGGGGGCGATCGCCGTCGTGCTCGCCAAGTCGCTGCCGTACCTGACGATGGTCGCGACGGACGTCTCCACGGGCGCGCTCGCGGTGGCGCACGCCAACGCGAAAGCCCAAGAGGTGGCCGCGCAGATCGACTTCCGCCAGGGCGACGGCCTCGCGCCGCTCGACGGGCAGTTCCGCTACTTGATCAGCAACCCGCCTTACATCGCCGAGCGCGAGGTCGAAGGCCTCGAGCCCGAAGTGCGCGATTTCGAGCCGCACCTGGCGCTCACGCCGGGCCAGGATCCGCTTCACTGGTACCGCACGTTCGCCGAGGCGGGCGCCTCCTACGTGGAACGCGGCGGCTACCTGGTCGTCGAAGTCGGCATGGATCAGGCCCCCGAGGTGACGGCGCTGCTCGAAGCGTCGCCGCACTGGGAAGGCGTCGACGCTCGCAAGGATCTCGGCGGCATCGAACGCGTCGTGTTCGCGCGCCGCAAGTAGCTCAAACGGCAGCGGGCCCGCCTCCGAGAGGAGGCGGGCCCGAATCGATTGCCGGCTTTCAGGTCTTCGAGCCGTCGTTGCCGCTGTTGGCGTTCTCGCCGTTGTGGTTGCCGTTGTCGGTCTCGTTGTTGCCGCCGCCGTTGTCCTGGCCCGTGCCGGACGTGTCGCTCGCGGTCGTGTCCGACGCGCTCGGCGAGGGTTCCGCGGTCGCGGTGGCCTCGGCCGTGGCGGTGGCCTCAGGCGTGGCCGTGGCCGTCGCGACCGGGCTGTCCGTCGGGGCCGGCGTGGGGCTGGCCGTGTCCGTCGCGGGCGTGGAGATCGTCTCACCCTGGCCGTCCGCGCCGCCGATCTTCAGCGTCTCCTTCGCGATCACGTTGCCGTCGGCGTCGGTCTGCGTGAAGGTGCCGGTGCCGCTCAGGCTGCCGTCGGCGCCTTGCGTCTTGCCCCAGTCCGTGACCCACTTGAGCCCCTTGGCCGTGATGTACTCCTCATGGAACACGATGGTGCGCGTGCCGTCCGCCTGCAGCGTGCTCTCCCAGTGGACGGTCTTGCTCGAGCCGTCGGCGTTCTGGTCGGCGATGTCGATCTGGCCGTGCACGAGCTCGTGCGGCGCCTGGCGATCGATCACGCGCAGCACCGCGATCTTGCGCGAGGTCTTGTCGGCGAGCGTGAGCGATTCGGAGCCGCTCTTCATCACCGTGTTCGCGTCGTCGGGGTTGGGCTGCCACGTCTGCGCGTCGAGGATCTTCTGGATCGTCTGCTCATCCGTCGAGTAGGCCGGATGCGCTTGCGTGAAGTTCTGCCGCTGTTGCTGATCCTTCTGGTAGCAGTCGCTGAAGCGCGATCGCTGATTGCGATCGAAGTTCTGGCCGCGCTCGGGCGGCGCGGGCTGGCGCGTGATCTTCGGCTGCTGGACGACGACGATCATGCCGCCGCCGAAGCGCCCGAAACCGCGCCCGCCTTGCGCGACCACGACGGTATCGCCGCTGGAGCCGCCCGTCACGACGACGGTGCCGCCACGGCCCCCTTGCGCGATCACGACGTTGCCACCCGAACCGTAGCCGCCCGAGCCGCCGTAATCGCCGCCGAAGCCTTGCGAGCCGCCAAATCCGCCGTTGCGGCCGCCGTAGCTCGCGACCGCGTACATCGAAGCGAGATTGGTCTCGCTCTGCTCCATCAAGGCGCTGGCGCCTTCGACCATGGACTCGTCGTTGACGGCCAGGGCCTTGGCATCCGTGGGCGTGTTGACCTCGGTGCTGGACGTGAGGCTCGACGTCGCCGAGGACGGCACGAACGGGGCCAAGGAGCCGGCGCTGATGGGCGTTCCGGTCTGGCCGGTGAGGCCCGTGGTCTGGCTCGGACTCAACGGCAACGTGCTCGTCGAGCAGCCGACCAGGAGCAGAGCGGTGAGCAGCGAGCTGGTGGTTTTTGCGCGCATGGCTTTCTCCATTTTGGACGAAGGTGAGGCGAGGGGGAAGACGACGGGCGTTAGCGTACTGTTCCCTTGTATCGATCGTGTGTCAATGAAATTAAGGTTTTGCTAAGGCCGCGCACGCGAGCCGCTCGTGGCGCGCTTTTCGTGTCGCGCCATGCATCGGTCTTATGGTAAACTGGGACGTCCGGCGCGTGCCGTTTGAAGAAGGAGAATCCATGTCGCAGGAGAAGCAGCGGGCCCTCGAAACGGCGGTCGCGGCCATCGAGAAACAGTTCGGCAAGGGCGCGATCATGAAGCTGGGCGACGCGACCAAGATGCGCGTCGAATCGATTCCGACGGGCGCGCTGTCGTTGGATCTGGCGCTGGGTGTGGGCGGCTTGCCCAAGGGCCGCGTGATCGAGGTGTACGGCCCGGAATCGGGCGGTAAGACCACCGTCTCGCTGCACGCGGTCGCCGAGGTGCAAAAGGCCGGCGGCGTGGCGGCCTTCGTGGACGCCGAGCACGCGCTCGATCCGGCTTACGCCCGCAATCTGGGCGTGGACATCGACAATCTGCTGGTCTCCCAGCCGGACACGGGCGAACAGGCCCTCGAGATCACCGAGGCGCTGGTGCGCTCGGGCGCGGTGGACTTGATCGTCGTGGACTCGGTGGCGGCGCTGGTGCCCAAGGCCGAAATCGAGGGCGAGATGGGCGACAGCCACGTGGGTCTGCAGGCCCGCCTCATGAGCCAGGCGCTGCGCAAGCTCACGGGCGCGATGGGCAAGACCCAGTGCACCGTCATCTTCATCAATCAGATTCGCGAGAAGATCGGCGTCATGTTCGGCAACCCCGAAACCACCACCGGCGGTCGCGCGCTGCGCTTCTACGCCAGCGTGCGCCTGGAAGTGCGCCGCATCGAGACGCTCAAGAAAGACGGCACCGAGATCGGCAACCGCGTGAAGGCCAAGGTCGTCAAGAACAAGGTCAGCCCGCCGTTCAAGGTCGCCGAGTTCGACATCATGTTCGGCCGTGGCATCAGTATCGAGGGCTGCGTGCTGGATCTGGCCGTCGAGCACGGCATCGTGCAAAAAGCCGGCGCCTGGTTCAGCTATCAGGGCGACAAGATCGGCCAGGGGCGCGACGCGGCCAAGGAAACGCTGCGCGCGCATCCGGCCATGCTCGCGGAGCTGGACGCGGCGGTGCGCGATCGCGCCGGTTTGACGGGCGATCGGGAGCTCGCGGCGAGCGGGGTTTAACAAGGCCCGGCGCCGGGGATATTGCGGAAAGAGAACTCGCAACCATAAGGACCGCCCGGCGCGCTGGCGCGGCGGGCGGCTAGACAGAATTGGGCCTATGCTGAACGTCATCATTTACTTGATCATGGGCTCCGTCTTGTTCATCCTCGGCGCCGTGGCGGTGTTCGTCGGCTACCGCAAGTACAACCAGGCCGACAATCTGCGGCTGGCCGCGGAAGCCGAAGCCGAAAAGCTCCGTTCCGAGGCGCTTCTAGAGGCGGACAAGGCGAAGCAAAGAGCGCTCGCCGAGGCGGCGACGATCGCCGAGCGCAAGGAACAGGAACTGCGTGATCAACGCGCCGAGATCAAGGGTCTCGAGAAGCGCGTGATTCAAAAGGAAGAAGCCCTCGAGCGCAAGCTTGAGCAGCTGGAGCAGCGCGACGAGGCCTACAAGGCCAAGGAAGACCGCCTGCACGAGCGCGAGCGCGCGCTGGACGACCAGAACGCGCGCATGGTCAAGGAGCTCGAGCGCATCTCGGGCCTTTCGGCCGATTCGGCGCGTTCCGAGCTGCTGCGCAACCTCGAAGCCGAGCTGCGCCACGACGCCGGCATCATGATTCGCGAGGCCGAGGCGCAGGCGCGCGAGCAGGCCGAGAAGAAGGCCCGCGAGATTGTCACGACCGCGATTCAGCGCTGCGCGGTGGATCACACGGTCGACGCGACCGTCACCGTGGTGAGCCTGCCGTCGGACGAGATGAAGGGCCGCATCATCGGCCGCGAGGGACGCAACATCCGCGCCCTCGAAGCCGCGACCGGCATCG
Source organism: Oscillatoriaceae cyanobacterium (assembly GCA_036703175.1). Classification (GTDB taxonomy): domain Bacteria; phylum Cyanobacteriota; class Sericytochromatia; order S15B-MN24; family JAQBPE01; genus DATNPP01. The sequence continues at coordinate 492 of DATNPP010000242.1, read as the reverse complement.
ACCTGATCATCGACGACACGCCGGAGGCGGTCATCCTCAGCTCGTTCGACCCCGTGCGCCGCGAGGTGGCGCGTCTGACGCTCGAGCGGCTGATTGCCGACGGGCGCATTCACCCCACGCGCATCGACGAGGTGGTGGAAAAGGCGCGCACCGAGGTCGAGGCCAAGATCAAGGAGGAAGGCGAGAACGCCTGCCTCGAAGCCCAGGTGACGGGCGTGCACCCCGAGCTCGCCAAGGTGCTGGGGCGTTTGCGCTACCGGACCTCTTACGGCCAGAACGTGCTGCGCCACTCGATCGAGGTCGCGCACATCGCCGCCGCGATGGCGGCCGAGCTGGGCGGCGACATTCAGCTCGCGCGCCGGGCGGGCTTGCTGCACGACATCGGCAAGGCGCTCTCGCACGAGGTCGAAGGCCCCCACGCGCTGGTGGGCGGCGACCTGTGCCGGCGCTACAACGAGAGCCCCAAGACCGTGAACGCGGTCGCGGCGCACC
>DATNPP010000232.1:0-4078 GCA_036703175.1 Oscillatoriaceae cyanobacterium | reverse complement strand
CGGCGCGCGGCATGCGCGCGATCGACGGATTGCTGACAGGGCTTCACGAGCCCAGGGCGAGCCATCTCGCCATGCTCGAGGCCCTGGCCGGGCCCGAACGCCTGAAAGCGTCTTACCAGGAGGCTATTGCCGGCGGCTACCTCTGGCACGAGTTCGGGGATTTGCACCTGTTGCTCCCCTGAACACAACCTTATTCTCAAATTAAACGATCCTTATCCCGATCCGGAACAATTAACACTTTCCGCGTCGGGATAAGCCTTTCAGCCCCAGATGACACCCGAAAAGGAGGCGCCCGATGTCCATGAATGCGATGCCGCCCGTCGTGACCGTTCCCGTCAACAACTACAAGCCGACGACGCCGACCATTCCGGCCGTGCCCGCGCCCTCCTCGTTTCCCTCGCTGCCGTCGATGCCTTCGCTGAGCGGCGCGACGGCCACGGTCAAGTCCGCCTTCTCGGGTCTCGACGAGCTCGCGATTCCGCGCATGGGCGTCGAGGCGGCCGGCGTGAAGACCGCGCTCAGCACGGTCAGCAAGGCCGCCACCGTGGGCACCAAGGTCAGCGGCCTCGGCGCCGTGAGCCTCGGGCGATCGCTCGGCTTCTCCGCGCTGTTCGCGATTCCCTCGGCGTTCCTGACGGACTTCATCGAGTGGAAGCAGGGCAAGATCACGGCGCAGCAGCGCAACGTCTTGATTGCGGCCGATTCGGTCGGCTACACCGCGTCCGGCCTCGGCGGCTCGGCGCTCGGCGCGATGCTCGGCACGACCTTCCTCGGCCCCGGCGTCGGCACGGTGCTCGGCATCGGCGCGGGCCTCGGCCTCGGCTGGGTCTACGAGAAGTACATCCGCCCGCGCTTCATCCAGTCCCAGCCCACGGTGACGGTGCCGAACAACCTGCCGGTTTAGCCTCAAGCAAGCTCAAGTGGCCCGCCGCTCCATGGAGCAGGCGGGCTCGTTGCTAACGGCGAGCTATTGGAACGCGAGTCGGGCGGCGCTGTAGAGCGCGAGGGCCGCGATCAGCGTCGCGCCCCAGGCCAGCAACTGGCTGATGGGCGCCTTCGTCTGGGCGATCGCGAGGACTTTCACCTGTGCTTGCTTGCGATGACGCACGGCGCCTCCTATTCTGCGGCACTGATCCACTATAGACGCCGTGAGGGCGGTAATCCGCAAGCGCGTGTTAAAAGCGCATCAACAATTTGAAAAGGCGCGTCTAGCCGACGTGCTGCTCATGGTAGCGCCGCTGCTCCTCGAGCACCTGCTGTAGCTGCTCCATCGAGCAAAAGCCCATCTTGATGATCAGATGGCCGAGCAACAAGCCCGTGCGCTCGTGCTCTTCCATGGCCTGTTCGAGCTGATCCGGCGTGAGGTAACCCTTGCGAATCAGCAATTGGCCCAGTCGCATGTCCGCGTACTGCTGCTCGAGCAGCTCCTCGAGCTGCGTGAAGGTCATGAAGCCGAGGCTGAACAGCACCTCGCCGAGGCGCAGAAACGGCTTCTTGCGCTGCACGGTGAGCGCTTCTTCGAGCTGATCCTCGGTGATGACGTTCTGCGAGAGCAGCATCGCTCCCAATCGTTCATGGGCGGGCTTGCGCACGGGAATCTCCTCTTGTTTGCTTCCATGGTAATAGGCAGCGGAAAAATGGCAAGTGATGCGCGTCGCTTCCGGCATCGTGACGCACACGCCTTGACGCTGAGCAACCAGGCGAGTATGATTCGGGGGTCGAATCGAACCCCGCGCGCCAGGCGCCTTTCGGAGACCGCACAATGTCCAGTCCCAGCAACGCTCCCACGATCACGACCAGCTTCGGAGGCTCCGAGCGGCGCGATGCCTGGTGGGTCGAGCCCGTCGTCTACGCGATCATTCTGCTCGTGTTCGGCGTGTACTCCACCTGGGCCGCCGCGCAGGGCAACAACTACGCGTGGGGGCCGTATCTCTCGCCGCTCTACTCGCCGCTGATCAAGCCCTCGTGGCTGCCCCACTGGGTCTCGCCGGCCTTTTTGATCCTGATCTTCCCGCTCGGTTTTCGCGCCACTTGCTACTACTACCGCAAGGCGTACTACCGGGCGTTCTTTCTGGACCCCTGGGCCTGCGCCGTCGGTGAGGGCACCGAGCACGGCTACTCGGGCGAGCGCAACTTCCCGTTCATTCTGCAGAACCTGCACCGCTACTTCCTCTACGCCGCGCTCGTCTTCCTCGTGATCCTCGGCTACGACACCGTCATGGGCTTCATCTGGCCCGTGGCGGGCGGCGGCCACCGCTTCGGCATGGGCCTCGGCAGCCTGGTGCTGCTGATCAACTGGATCCTGCTGACGGGCTACACGCTGGGCTGCCACTCGTTGCGCCATTTGATCGGCGGCAAGATCGATTGCTTCAGCTGCGCCACCTTCGGCAAGGAGCGCCACGAGATGTGGCAGGCCGCCACCTGGTTCAACAAGAAGCACCAGAACTGGGCCTGGGCCAGTTTGATCTTCGTCGGCCTGACCGACCTCTACATCCGCCTGGTCGCCATGGGCGTCTGGCACGATATCCGCTTCTTCTAAGCCGTCGCCCACCATCGAGCAAGTTAAGGTAGTTATGGAACCCGTCTACGAACTCCACGAATACGACGTCCTGGTCATCGGTGCCGGCGGCGCCGGCCTGCGCGCGGCCATCGAGGCCACCGAGATGGGCCTGCGCACCGGCATCGTCTGCAAGTCGCTGCTGGGCAAGGCCCACACGGTCATGGCGGAGGGCGGCATGGCCGCCTCGCTCGGCAACGTGGACAAGCGCGACAACTGGCAGGTGCACTTCCGCGACACGATCCGCGGCGGCAAGTTCCTCAACAACTGGCGCATGGCCCAGCTCCACGCCCAGGAAGCGCCCGAGCGCGTGCGCGAGCTCGAAACCTACGGCGCGGTCTTCGATCGCACGCCGGACGGCAAGATCCTGCAGCGCAACTTCGGCGGCCACCGCTATCCGCGCCTCGCGCACGTCGGCGATCGCACCGGCCTCGAGATGATTCGCACGCTGCAAGACAAGACCGTGGCGCTCGACATCCCCGTGCACATGGAGTGCGTGATCTACCGATTGCTCAAAGACGACGATCGCATCGCCGGCGCCGTGGGCTACTGGCGCCAGTCCGGCCAGCCGGTGGTCTTCAAGGCCAAGTCCATCATCCTGGCGGCCGGTGGTTTGGGCCGCTGCTTCCGCGTCACCAGCAACTCCTGGGAAGGCACGGGCGACGGCCACGCGCTGGCTTACTACGCCGGCGCCGATCTGCTCGATATGGAGTTCCTGCAGTTCCACCCCACCGGCATGGTCTGGCCGCCGTCGGTCAAGGGCCTGCTCGTCACGGAGGGTGTGCGCGGCGAAGGCGGCGTGCTCAAGAACAACAAGGGCGAGCGGTTCATGTTCAACTACATTCCGGACCTCTACAAGCCGGAAACCTCGGACACCGTCGAGGAGGCCGAGCGCTGGTTGCGGAACGAAGAGGGCGCCCGTCGTCCGCCCGAGCTGCTCACGCGTGACGTCGTGGCCCGCGCGATCGTGCGCGAGGTCAAGGAGGGCCGAGGCAGCCCGCACGGCGGCGCCTTCCTGGACATCGCGAGCCGTCGCGATCCGGACTACATCAAGAAGAAGCTGCCCTCGATGTACCACCAGTTCATGGCGTTGGGCAACCTCGACATCACCAAGGAGCCCATGGAAGTCGGCCCCACGGCCCACTACATGATGGGCGGCGTGCGCGTCGACGCGGACACGCAGATGACGACCGTGCCCGGCTTGTTTGCCGCCGGCGAGAACGCGGCCGGTCTCCACGGCTCCAACCGCCTGGGCGGCAACTCGCTGTCCGATCTGCTCGTCTTCGGCCGCCGCGCCGGCCTTTACGCCGCCGAGTTCGCCAAGGAGCACGGCGGGGTGAAGCTGGACGATCAGAAGCTGCGTGGCATGGTCGACGCGATGTACGAGCCGCTGCAGCGCCTCGAGGGGCTCAACCCCTACACCGTCACCGATGCGCTGCAGACCACCATGGAAGCCAACGCCGGCATCGCCCGCGAGGAGAACGAGCTCAAGCAAGCCGTGCAGGATCTCGATCAGGTCCG
>DATNPP010000204.1:0-8097 GCA_036703175.1 Oscillatoriaceae cyanobacterium | reverse complement strand
CGATCGATCACCCGGTCTGCCTGGATGCGCTGCGCATCCGCCAGGTGCTCACCAATCTGCTGCACAACGCCGTCAAGTTCACGCCCCCCGATGGCCGCATACGGCTCGTCGCGTCGATCGAGGATCAGGCGCTGCGGACCGAGGTTTGCGACACCGGACGCGGCTTTACCGAGGCCGAGCGCGAGGCGCTTTTCGTGCCGTTCTCGCAGCTCAAGGACACGCCTGCCGGTGGCACGGGGCTCGGCCTCGCGATCACCCGTGCGATCGTCGAAGCGCATGGCGGCCACGTCGAAGCCAGCAGCCCGGGCCTGGGCCAGGGCGCTTGCTTCCGCTTCACGCTGCCGCTTTAGATCGCTATTCCTCGTCCTCGGCCGGCGCCTCGCCGGACGGCAGCACGAGCGACGCGGCCGTGTGATCGAGCTGGTAGTGGCCGCGCAGCGCGTCGTTGGCCTCCTCGAGGGTGAGCGACGCGATCAGCTCGGGCACGCGGAAGAAGTCCGCCTGCTTGATCGCCACCTCCGTGAGCTGGTTGGCGATCGCCTCGGGCGAGTTCAGCGCATGCAAATACTCGCCGAGTTGCTTGCGGCGGGCGCGCTCGAAGTCCTCGCCGGCCAGCCCGTCGGCGATCGCCTTCGCGATCGTCTCGCGCACCGCCGTCTCGAAGCGCTCGGGCTCGTCCGTCTCGCTCGCGATGAACGAGAAGCCGTACGCCGGGCCCACCTCGTAGTCGCAGGAGAAGGATTCGTCGATCACGCCGGCGTCCAGCAGGTCCTGGAACAAGGCCGAGGCGTGGCCGAAGAGCACGTCCTGCACGAGCTGCATCACGAGCTCACGGCGCAGCTGGCCCAGGCCGTCGAGCGTGTGCTGCTCCTTCCAGCCCAGCAGGATCAAGGGGCGCGACACGGGCATTCGAATCTCGCTGCGCGCGCGATTGAGCGCCGTGGGCTCGTCCTCGAAGTAGCGGGCGATCGCCCGCGGAGGCGAGAACTGTTTCTTGGCCTGGTTCTCGCGCACGAGCGTCATCAAGCGCTCGGCGTCGATGTCGCCGACCACCGCGAGCACCATGTTGCTCGGGTGATAGAAGGCGTGATAGCACTTCAGCAGCTCTTTGGGCGTGATCTCGCGAATCGAGTCGGCCGTGCCGGCGATGTCGATGCGCACCGGCGATTTCACGAAGAGGTTCTCCAGCAGATGCCGGTAGCCACGCCAGAAGGGCATCTCGTCGTACATGCGGATCTCTTGCTCGATGATGCCCTTTTCCTTCTCGACGTTCTCGGGCGTCAAATAGGGCCGCTGCACGAAGTCCACCAGCGTCTCGAGGTTTTCCTCGACCTTGCTCGTCGCCGAGAACAGGTAGGCCGTGCGGTGGTGGCTCGTGTAGGCGTTCGCCGAGGCGCCGTTCGTGGCGAAGGTGTGGAAGATGTCGCCCCACTCCTCCTCGAAGAGCTTGTGCTCGAGAAAGTGCGCGATGCCGTCCGGCACGCGCTGCTCGGGCTCGCCGTCGACGCGGAAGTGGTTGTCCAGGCTGCCGTAGCGCGTCGTGAAGACCGCGTAGGCCTTCGAGTAGCCCTTCTTGGGCACCAGGTGCACCGTGAGGCCGTTGGGCAGCGTCTCGGTGAGCATGCGCTCGTGGAGCGTCTCGTACGTGGTGCTAGGCATGGGCGCTCACCGTCTCCTTGTCGCGCAAAAAGTAGATCGTGTCCAGTTTGACGCCGCGCGCCACGCGCTGGATCTCTTCCTTGCCGATGTGCGGAATCGCCGCGATCAGGTCCTCGATCGAGCGCTCGCGGCCGGCCACGCGCGACTCGAAGGCCAGATTGATCAGCGCGCCGGGGCTGTCGTAGGCCTCGCGGTAGGTGTTGAGCAGCATCGCGCGCGTCTGCTCGAGCTCGACGTCGCTGATGTCGCCCGCGACCATCGCGTCGAGTTGCTCGCGAATCACGCGCAGCGCCTTCTCATAGTTTCCGATGTCGATGCCGGCCTGAATCATCAGCAGGCCCTTTTGCGAGTCGTAGCGCGAGCGCGCGGTGTAGGCGAGGCTCTCGCGCTCGCGTACGTTCATGAAGAGCTTGGAGTGCGCGAAAGCGCCCAGAACACCGTTGTAGGCCATCATCGTGTAGTGATCGTCCGAGGCGTAGTGCGCCGGCGCGCGTAGCCCGATCACCAGCTGGCCCTGGTTCACGTCGAAGCGATCCTCGACGTGCTTCTCGATGGCCGGCGTGGTGAGCAGGCTCGTGGGCGGCAGCTTCTGCACGGAGCGCTCGGGCAGTCGGAAGCGGCGCTTCACGAGCGCCTCGACTAGATCGGCGTCGACGTCTCCCACCACGAACAGATCCATCGGCGCGGTCGCAAGCATCTCCTCGTAGTCCGCCGTGAGCGTGGCGGGCGTGATCGCGGCAAGATCCTCGATGCGTCCGCCCGAATAGAGCCGGTACGGCTCGTGCTCGCACATCACCTCGAGGGCGCGAATCACGGCGTACTGCATCTTGCTGTTGAACAGGCCCTCGACGCGGCGGCGCAGGGCGTCTTTTTCGAGCGCGACGAAGCTCTCCTTGAGCAAGCCGTTCTCGCGCACGGGCTCGGTGAGCACCTCGTCGAGGAAGGCGATCGCCTCTTCGAGCAGCTCGGGCTTTCCGGGCAGGTACTTGCCGTTGGGAATCTCCAGCCGGAACTGGACGATCTGCCGCTCGCCGAGCTTGTAGACGTCGCCGTGCAGATAGCTGCCGTACATGCCGTCGAGTTGGCGCTGCATGGCGCGCACGCTGGGATAGCGCGCGCTGCCGCGCGTGAGCACGTGCGGCAGAAGCGCCGAGCGCGTCACCAATCCCGGCAACAGCGGGCGCTGAATGTTGAGCACCAGCGCGGTGGTCTTGAATTTGTCGGTCACCAGCGTGTGGAGCCCCATCTGCTGGTGTTCGGCGTGGCGGAACTGCACTGTACCTCCTCGGGCCGCTAGGGTCGCATGGTAACAAACCTTGCCCGCCGCCACAAGGCGAGCCCCGCTGCTGTCGCGATCGGCTCGTCTCCCAGCGAATTCTCAGCCTTCTCAAAGCGCGCCATCAGGGAGGCCTGCCAGAATGCGATCGTCAGGTCGGGGCATTGCCCCCAATCATCCAGGAGGATTTGCACTTATGAAGAAGTTCGCCGCTCTCGCCGCCGCTGCCGTGATGCTCGTCGCCGGCACCGCGATCGCCGCCCCCGCCGCCAAGGCCCCCGTCGCCAAGGCGCATGCCGTCAAGGTCGTCAAGCACGTCACCAAGGCGACCAAGGCCACCAAGGGCCTGAAGATGGTCTCCACCGCCTCGGCCACGGCCAAGGTCGGCAAGCTCGGCAAGAGCCTCAAGGGCGTGAAGGCCGTGAAGAGCCCCGTGAAGGGCGCCAAGGTCGTCTCGGCCAAGAAGCTCCTCGCCAAGCCCGCGCTGAAGATCAAGCGCTAGTTCTCAATCAAAAAGGGCTCCCTCCGATTCGGAGGGAGCCCTTTTTTGATTGGGTCTATTGGCCTTCGGCCCGCAGCAGCGCGTTGATCGCCTGGGCGACGTTCTGGTAGTTGGTGTCGGCGAAGTTCTTCCACTGCTGGGAATCGAAGCTGCCGCTCAGGTTGTTGTAGCTCGAGATGCCGCCCTGAATGATGCCGAGGGCCACGCCGCAGTTCGCTTCGAGCTGGCGGTCCTGCTGGATCAGCTTCTCGGCCGCCACCAGGGCATCGTACTGCTGATCCGCGAAGTTCTTCCACTGATCCGAGTTGAAGGAGCCGCTCAAATTGTTGTAGCAGTCCTCGGCGCCTTCGAGGTAGCCCACCACGCGGCCGAAGTCGTAGGAATACTGGTCGATCTTGGTCGGCTGAGGCGCGGCGGTGAGCATCGGCTTGCCGTACTTCGCGCGGGCGACTTGCTGGCCGTAGTTGAACGAGGCGCGATCGAGGGTGACCTTCTTGGTCGACTTGTGCGACATCGCCGTGGCCATGAAGGCCTGCGAGGTGGACATCGGCGTGGGCATGGTGCCGCAACCCGCGAGCAGAACGGCGGCCGTGGCAACGAGAATCAGGTTACGGGTCATTGGGCTCTCCTATCGCTTGCGCATCAGTCTTATCTCTTCGTTAATTTCTTATCCGCGGCTTAACCTGAGAGCTTGTTTTAAGAAAACGGTATCTTTAGGTTAAATTCAGATTAATAAGGCCGGCCGCCGCGATCTCGTGGGCGTGCGGCGCTCTTCCTGGGCGGATGTCCGGGGATCGTCGCGGAGGCGCTCGCCACGATCGGGCAAACGTGTTATGCTTAACAAAGCGTTACATTCGGGAGGGAGCGTCATGGCGAGAGCCGTGTTCTTTTCGCTCGGAGGCGGACTGGGCCATCTGAACCGCAGCCTGGCGATCATCCGGCAGCTGCGTCGCGAGGCGCCGCATCTGGAGCCGTTGGTCATCACCAACAGCCCGTTTTGCCACCTGGCACTTTCGGCCGGCGTGCCCGTGCTGCGCTTGCCCAGCCATTTCGAGCAGGAGCTGCTCGCGCAGCCCGAACTGTCCCAACAGCTGACGCTCGCCGCGCTCGACGTGCTCTCGCCGATCGACGTGTTGATCGTGGACGCCTACCCCGAGCAGCTGGTGCCGCGCTTGTTGCAGTTCATTCAGCGCGGGCGCTTTCTCAAGGTCTTCGTGCACCGCGACGAGCGTGCGGATCTCGACGATCGCCTGGAGGCCTTCCACCTGATCTTCCATCCCTATCCGGCGGGTGCCTCGCCCGAGCGCTATCAGGCGTGCGGCTACATCGTGAGCCGCCAGCAGCAGGACGTGCTGACGCGGCCGCAGGCGCGTCTGCGATTGGGCCTGGCGCCCGAAGGCGAAGAGCCCGTGATTCTCGCGTTCCATGCGGGCAGCCCGGCCGAGACCATGGCCTTGTTCCGCCAGGTGCGCGGCGCCAGCGAGCGCCTGGGCCTCGGCCACTCGCTGCGGCTCTCCACGCCGCAGATTCTGCCGGGCGTCGAATACTTCTATCCGCACCTCGTGTCGCTCTATCCGATCATGGACGTGCTCGAGGCGGCGGATCTGGTGTTGTGCGCCGGCGGCTACAACGCCTTCGCCGAGGTCGGCTCGCTGGGCAATCGCACGCTGTTCCGGCCGCTGGAGCGCGCTTTCGATCGCCAGCGCGGGCGCACGCTGGGCTGGCCGACTTTCGAGGCGGCCACCTCGGACGTCGCGCTCGCCGAATTGATGCAAGCGGCCCTCGCCGGGCCGGCGCCGAAACGGGGCAATCCGCAGGACTACCGCGGCGCCGAGGTGATGGCGTCGGCGATCGCGAACGCGATGGCCGTCGTCTGAATGACTTGACAACGACAATATCATAATGTAAACTTAACCTCAGTTTCACTGAGCGTTAGGAATGTTGCCCGTGCGTCGTGGTTCCGCCCTGCTCTCCCTCGCCGTGCTGCTCGCGGGATGCGCGCATCCGCCCACCGCGGCCACCGTCGTGGCCCGGAGCGTCGTCGCGGCCGCAGAGGCCGAAGCGGGAACGGCCATTCCGGCCGCGCTCTACGACGAGGTGCGCCAGTCCGAGGCGCTGACCGGCAAGCCGCTCGCGTATGCCACGCCGGCCGAGCTCGATGCCTACCTCACCTCGATCGCCCAGGCCGAGCCGGTCTCGGCGTTCGATCGCGACGGCTGGCTCGCGAGCCTGGGCGTCAACGCGCCGCTCGCCTGCGGCAAGACGGACGTGCCGACGCTGAACGCGGTGCGTCAGGTGAAGGGCTTCAAGCCGGGCACGCAGTCCGACGGCCACGACATCGGCGTGCAGGTGATGGCCTTCGATTTCGCCATGGCCCATCCGTCGGCGTTTCTCGACGCGATCGCCGCCGGCGATCCGGTGGCCGAGGCCGAGGCGAAGCTGAAGCACCTCTGGAACAAGCCCTTCACGCCGCTCGAGAAGGCCACGCCCACGGGCGAGACGCCCGAGCAGCGCTACGGCGCCTCGGCGCGCGCGACTTACACCGTGCTGTTCGGCCACGACGTCCACGCGGGCATTCCGGACACGCCGGGCGGCCCCTCGTACGGCACGTACGGCATCGCCCGCGGCCTGGGCTTCACGGACGACGAGGCCCGCCGCATCGGCAACGCCGACGAGGGCATCGACTGGAACCAGACGCCTTACGGCAAGACGGGCCCCCGCGCGATGGGCGGCCAGATGGATCGCCACTTCAATCTCGATCCGCGGCACGAGGACACGCGCCTGGTGTGGGCCAAGCGCCACCTCGAAGCGGCGATCGCGCTGGCGAAGCAGACGTCGTACGACCAGGCCGAAGTCGAGCTGGGCTGCGGCTTGCACTCATTGCAGGACCTCTTCGCCCACGGCCAGCTCACGCCTTGCCTGCACGCCGTGATCGGCGAGTACCCGGATGCCGTCGGCTACGATCCGATCGCCCTCGTCGAGGCGACCGCCGCCACGAAGGGCTACCTGCGGGCCTACCTCAAAGCCCTCGCCGTCTCGACCAACTGAAACCTGGCACCTTGGAGTGACATTGCCCTCTCCCCCGGAGGGTGGGAGAGGGATGCCGAAGCCCTGTTCAAGGGCTGAGGCTGGGAGAGGGGGCGACCGCGATCCGGCCGCAAATCCCAACTGGCGTGAACCGAGACTGGCCTGGGGTCGCCCCCGCTCCCGATTTCACCGCCTGCACGGCGGTGAAATATCCCTCTCCCACCCTCCGGGGGCATAGGTGGACACTTAACATAACAAGATCGTTCAAAATGACCGAGGCCGGAAGGGTCCCGGTCGTTGTATTTAAAAGCATGAAGCTGCTTGAAACAGATGACCATTGCCCCTCTCAGCACGAGGCTTGGACCCATGTCCGCGCCTTGTTGCCCACGGATCGCGAGCTAGAACGCTGGGCTCGGGAAAAGGGCGCCCTTCGCCGAAGGCGGGGTGTGGAGGCTGCGACGGCTCTGCTACGAGTTCTTCTGTCTTATGCCTGCTGCACGCTTTCTCTTAGAGGGGCGAGCGAGTGGGCGCAAGACAGTGCGTGGGCACGGATGAATAAGTCTGCCCTACGGGGACGCTTACTCAAGTCCACTCCTTGGCTCGAGCATTTACTCGCTCATCTCGTTGCCCGGCCAAGCGCGCATCCCCCCTTGCTGGCGGGTTTGCACGTCGTGCTGGCGGACGGCACGCGCGTCACGCCTCCTGGCGTGCGCGGCTCTGGTTGGTGCATCCACACATTGTTCGAGCCTTGGACGGCCCAAACGGTCGGACTGCAACTTACGGACCGCACTGGCGCTGAGCACCTGGGGCGTTTCGAGTTGGAACCCAACCAACTCGTCGTCGCGGATGCTGGTTTCGCACACCGACGTGGTCTGAAGGCCGTGGCCGACCGTAAGGCCTTCTTTCTCGTGCGCACGAACTGGTGCAACCTTCCGCTCGAAACGCGCCATGGCCGACCGTTCGACCTGTTTACGTCCCTCGGAGAACTGCAAGTAGGGCAATGCGGGGCCTTCGAGGTTCAGACCCGTCCCGACAAAGCCAATGGGCTGCCTGCAATCCCCGTGCGTTTGGTGGCCTACCGCAAATCCGAAGAAGCGGCCCGTGCCGCTCAGCGCAAAGCCGAGGCCGAAGCACGGCGCAAGAAGCGAAAGGTCGACCCTCGAACCCTCGTGGCCTGCCAATACGTCTTGTTGGTGACCAACGTTCCCAAGGCCAAGCTGAGCTCCGAGGAATTGCTCGACCTCTACCGTTTACGCTGGCAGATCGAGCTTTCATTCAAACGCTGGAAAAGCCTGCTGGAACTCGATCGGCTGAACGTCCGGCACCCCGACAGCATCCGTGCCACGTTGACCGCTAAGCTTCTCGGAGCGTTGCTGGTTGAAAGGCTCGTGGCGAAGAGGGAAGCCGGGGAAGCCACCTGGACATGCACGCAACGGATCGCCCGAGCAGTTCAGCAGGCTCTACTCGGCGAGCAGGCTATCTCGGCAATCCTGCGCCAACACTCGCCCCTCCGACAGCCAAACGAATCCGGAAGCCGAGAGCGACAACGCCCTGCTACGCAGAAACGACTCGCGCATAAACTTGAAAGCCGCGAGCGACAAGCATTCGCGGCTTAAGTGTCCACCTATGCCCA
>DATNPP010000190.1:0-2603 GCA_036703175.1 Oscillatoriaceae cyanobacterium | reverse complement strand
CTGCCGCCTCTGGGCGCCCGACGTCGGCCAGGCCGGCTCGGCCGTGACGGCCGGCCAGCGCTGGTTTCGCGCGCTGCTCAATCCCGAGGACAACGGCTTCGAGATGGAGCCATTAGAAGTCGTCTCGCTCGCGCAGCAGCTCTCGAGCTGGACGCAGCCTTTGATGCCGCCGCCCGAAGCCCCGTTCCGCACGGCCTTGCGCCTCGAGGCGCCGCCCGAAGGCGCCCCCGAGAAGACTCCCTGGCGGCTGGAATTCGCCTTGCAGGCCTCGGACGATCCGTCTCTAATCATTCCGGCGATTCAGGTCTGGCGCGGCACCGGCAACGAGGCGAGCTTTCTGGCCCGCCGCTTCGAGCGCCCGCAAGAGCGGCTGCTCGAGGATCTGGCGCGCGCCGGCAAGATCTTCGCGCCGATTCAGCGCGGCCTCAAGAGCGCGCATCCCGAGGCGGTCGAGATCAGCACCGAAGAAGCCTACGAGTTCCTGCGCACGGCGAGCCCGCGCCTCGAAGAGGCCGGCTACGGCGTGATGCTGCCGCCCTGGTGGCGACAGCAGCGCACCCGCCTCGGCGTGCAAGTGACCATGCGCGAGGCCGAGGCCTTCAAGCCCGGCACGATGGGGCACCAGGCGCTGGTCGATTACGACTGGAAGCTGGCGCTGGGCGACGAGGCGCTCGATCGCGAGGCCTTCATGCAGCTGGTGCAGCTGAAGATGCCGCTGCTGAAAGTCCGCGGCAAGTGGGTCGAGCTCGATCCGGATCAGGTCGAGGACGCGCTGCGCTTCTTCGAGCAGCAGCGCGAAGGCCGCATGACGATGCTCGAGGCCATGAAGCTCGCGAGCGTGCCCGAGGGCCAGGCCGGTGGGCTGCCGATCGTCGGTGTGCGCGCCGAGGGCGCGATGGGCGAGTTCTTGGAGAGCTTCGGCCCGGGCGACTGGATGAAGGGCCAGGAGGCCCCCGTCAACTTCGTGGGCACGCTGCGCCCGTATCAGGAGCGCGGCTACGCCTGGCTCGCGAGCATGCGCCAGTGGGGCATGGGCGCGTGTCTGGCCGACGACATGGGCCTGGGCAAGACGATTCAGGTGCTCGCGCTGTTGCTGAAGGCGCAGGCCGACGCCAAGGAAGCGGGCGACAAGCGACCCTGGCTGCTCATCTGCCCCACGTCGCTCGTGGGCAACTGGCAGCGCGAGGCGCGCCACTTCGCGCCGGATCTCAAGGTGCTGGTGCACCACGGCGCGAGCCGCCTCAAGGGCGAGGACTTCGCCGAGAAGGCGCGCAAGTTCGATCTGGTGGTCTCGACCTATACGCTGCTGTTCCGCGACGAGAAGGACCTGGCGTGTGTCCGCTGGGCCGGCGCGATCTTCGACGAGGCGCAGAACATCAAGAATCCGACGGCCAAGCAGGCGCAGTCCGCGCGCGCCGTGCAGGCGGATTGGCGCGTGGCGCTGACGGGCACGCCGATCGAGAACCATCTCTCAGATCTGTGGTCGATTCTCGACCTGCTCAATCCCGGATACCTGGGCAATCTGCCGCAATTCCGCGCCCAGTTCGGCGTGCCGATCGAGCGCTTCCGCGACGAGGAGGCCGGCAACAAGCTCAAGCGGCTGGTGCAGCCCTTCGTGCTGCGCCGCCTCAAGACCGATCCCACGATCATTCAGGATCTGCCCGAGAAGCTCGAGCAGAAGGTCTACTGCCCGCTCACGCGCGAGCAGGCCACGCTCTACCAGGCGATCGTGCAGGAGATGGTCGGCAAGATCGACAGCTCCAGCGGCATCACGCGCAAGGGCCTGGTGCTCGCCAGTTTGACCAAGCTCAAGCAGATCACGGACCACCCGGCCGTGTTCCTCGACGATCCCAACGCCGAGTTGGCGGGGCGCTCGGGCAAGCTCGCGCGACTTACCGAGATGCTCGAAGAGGCCGTCGAGGTGGGCGATCGCGCGCTGGTCTTCACGCAGTTCGCCGAGATGGGCAAGCTGATCGTCAAGCACCTCTCGAAGGCCTTCGGCCGCGAGATTCCTTTCCTCTACGGCGCGGTGAGCGCGAGCGCGCGCGAGCAGATGGTGCGCGAGTTCCAGGACGCCCCGGACGGGCCGCCCGTGCTGGTGCTCTCGCTCAAGGCCGGCGGCGTGGGCCTGAATTTGACGCGCGCCAACCACGTCTTCCACTTCGACCGCTGGTGGAACCCGGCCGTCGAGGCGCAGGCGACGGACCGCGCCTTCCGCATCGGCCAGCGCCGCAACGTGATGGTCCACAAGTTCCTCTGCCTCGGCACGCTGGAGGAGAAAATCGACCAGATGCTGGAAGAGAAGAAGGCCCTCAGCTCGCTGGTGGTGGGCGAGGGCGAGGGCTGGCTCACCGAGCTTTCCACGGATCAACTGCGCGACATTCTGGCGCTGCGCGACGAGGCGATCGCCGTCGAGTAAGTGTTGCCCGCTGCGGGCAGAGGCAGGTGCATGTTCCAAGACGGTGGGCCCACGCGCCCCGAAGAGAAGTCCGGCAGCGGCAACGGCCGCCGCTTCAGGCGCTCGCGCCCTGACGGCGATCGCAAGAAGCCGCCGCGCGAGCGCCCTGCGGACAATCCGACCACGATTCTGGAGCAGGCGCTCG
>DATNPP010000178.1:0-3059 GCA_036703175.1 Oscillatoriaceae cyanobacterium | reverse complement strand
GAGCGCGCGAGCGTCTCGCTCTCGGCCGCGTGCGACAAGAGGCCCAGGCCGTCGCGCAGCCACTGGATCGCCGCGCCCGCGATGAAGACGCTGCCTTCGAGCGCGTACAGCGCCGGCTCGCCCTCGAGTTGCCACGCGAGCGTCGTGAGCAAGCGGTTCTGGCTCGCGACCGGCGTCTCACCGGTGTTCAGCAGCATGAAGCAGCCGGTGCCGTAGGTGTTCTTGGTCGTGCCCGGCTCGAAGCAGGCCTGGCCGAAGAGCGCGGCGTGCTGATCGCCGGCCATCGCGGCGATGGGTAAGCCGGCCGGCAGCGGGCCCTGGGCGATCGTCTCGCCGAAGCGGTGCGCGCACGGGGCGACCTCGGGCAGCAAGGCGCGCGGAATCTCGAGCGCCGCGAGCAACTCGTCGTCCCAGCACAGGCGGTGGATGTCGAAGAGCATCGTGCGGCCGGCGTTGCTCACGTCGGTCGCGTGCACTCTGCCGCCCGTCAACTTCCAGAGCAGCCACGTGTCCATCGTGCCCATGGCGAGCTCGCCCGCGCGCGCGCGCTCACGCAGCGTCGGATGCTGCTCGAGCAGCCAGCGCACCTTGGTGCCGGAGAAGTAGGCATCGAGCACCAGTCCGGTGCGCTCGCGGATCAACGGGCCAAGGCCGCGGGCTTCGAGCGCCCGGCAATCTTCGGCCGTGCGGCGGCATTGCCAGACGATCGCGCGGGCGACGGGCTTGCCGGTGGCGCGCTCCCAGAGCACGACGGTCTCGCGCTGATTCGTGATGCCCACCCCGGCGATCGCGCTCGAGGGCACGTTCGCGGCCTTGAGGCAATCCGCTAGCGCCTCGAGCGTGCGGTCCCAGATCTCCTCGGCGTCGTGCTCGACCCAGCCCGGCTGCGGGTAGTGCTGGGTGATCTCGCGGTAGCCCTTCGAGACGGCGCGCCCGGCGCGATCGAAGAGAATGACCGTGCTGCCGGTGGTGCCCTGGTCGATGGCGAGAACGTGGTCGGCCATGATCACTCCTTTGTGTCAGGGGCATGCGGGCACCAGTTTAGCATGGCCAAGGGGACGCCACGGCCTTGGCCATGCTGCACGAAATGCGCCGAAGCGCGAGACAGGCGCGAAATCAGCGGGTATGATGGAAGCAGACCCCCAGGAGCCTCGCGACGCTCTGCGCCCGACGCTCATCCAGAGGAGGAGCGACCGTGTCTCACTTCACGCGCGTCAAGACCCAGTTCACCGACCTCGGGGTGCTCAAGCAGTCGCTGTCCGATCTCAACTACCGCTACGCCGAGACGGCCGTCGTGCGCGGCTACAAGGGGGCGACCGAAAAAGCCGAGCTGGTCGTGCAGCCGGGCGGTGACTACGACATCGGCTTCGTTGCCGGCAAGGACGGCCACTTCCAGGTGGTCGCGGATTGGTGGGGCGTCGAGCGGGACGCGGGGCTGCGCGAGCAGAAGTTCCTCGAGCCCGTGGCGCGCCGGTACGCCTACCACAAGGTGGTGCAGGAAGTCGCCAAGCAAGGTTTCCAGGTGGTGCAGGAGACCACCGCGGCGGATCAGACCGTCAAACTGACGGTGCGTCGCTGGGCGTAGTCGCCCGAACGCCGCCGAGGGCCGGCGCCCGATCCGGCCCGTCGTCCACCAGCGCGCGGGCGATCGCCGGCTCCAGGTCGCTCGGGCCGGCTTGCCCCAACTCGCCGCTGATCGCGATGCGCACGCCCATCGGCTGCGCAATGCCGCCGGCTTTGCGCAGCACCTCGGCTTCGAGGTGCGCGCCGGCGTCGACCAGCGGCGCGAGCACCAGCGAGAGCGCACGGGGCACGTAGCCCAGCTGCAGCGCGCGGCCGTCGGCGTCCAGCCATTCGACGGCCAGCGCGTAGCCGTCGTGCGGGTTCTCCGGCTCGCGCCGCAAGCGCAGGCGATCGCCTCTGCGCACCAATCGGGCGTAAGCCTGGCGTGACGAGCCGTCGCGGTTCTCGAAGCTGATGCCCGCGACGCGGGTCTTGATCGGGGGAAGCAGGGGCGCCATCGCGGCAGGATCCTCGTGAATCCCGTATAATCCATACGGGCGCCGACCCGGATGGGGCGTGCGGTTCCATTGTAAAGGCAAGCCGCGAAAACGCCAAACACGGTCCTGATGTCTTCCCGCGACTACCCCAAGCTGCTCACGCCCGAGGTTCAAGAGGCCATCCGGGATCACGACCTCGCGGAAGCCGTGCGGCTGTACGAGGTCCTTCTCGAGCAGGGCGCCTCGCTGGCGCTGTGGGCCGAGCTGCTCGACGAGCTGGCCGCACGCGGGCATTCCTGGCGCGAGTGGGTCGAGCTCTCGCCGCGCGGCGAATCCGGCCTGGAGCAAGCCGTCTACTTCCTGGTGCTGGGCATCGAGGCGCTGCAAGAGGAAGCTTACGAGCGCGCGAGCTACTTCCTCAACCGCTGTGTGGAGCTCGCGCCCGACAGCCCGGTGCCGCTGGCCTACATCGGCATCCTGTACGAGAGCCAGGGCTGCCCGACCGAGGCGCTCGCGACCTACGAGCGCTGTTTGAGCCTCGATCCTGCGCTCTTCAGCGTGCTCAACGCCGCCGGCAACCTCTATCACGAGCTGGGCTTCTACGAGCGCGCGATCGCGCACTACCGTCGGGCGTTTCCGCTGCTGCACGAGGCCTGCAACCAGGCGATTCTGCTCGACAATCTCGGCAACTCGCTGCGCGCGCTCGGGCGTCACGACGAGGCGATCGCCGCCTACACCGAGGCGATCGCGCTCGATCCCAGCCAGCCGGCCAGCCCGATCGCGCTCGCCGAGACGTTCTTCGAGGTGCATCGCCACGTGAACGTGATCACCTGCTTGAGCGACCTGTTGCAGATGCCGGCATTCGACGCGTGGTCCGACGAGACCCAGCGCGCCGTCTACGATCTGCTGGCACGTGCCTATCGCCAGGTGCGCACCTACCCCGCGAGCCTGATGTTCCAGTGGCTGCGCAACGGCGCGCGGCTCGACGAGGAGGATCGCGAGGGCGTCTCGAGGCTGCTCAAGACGCTCTTCGGCTGGGCGATCGACGAGCCGGGCCAG
>DATNPP010000334.1:0-4599 GCA_036703175.1 Oscillatoriaceae cyanobacterium | reverse complement strand
GCTGATCATCGGGACGCGCAAGCCCAGCACGGACAAGAAGACCAGCCTGAACGAGGTGCTGCGCACCTTCAACGTGCAGGTGTAGCGTGGTCGACGAAACCCGGCTCGCCGAGTGGACCCTCGCGCTGTGCGGCGTGCCGTCGGTCACGGGAGACGAGGCGGCGATTTGCGCCGTGGTGGCCGAGCGCGTCCGCGCCCTGGGCAGCGCCTTGCAAATTGTCCGTGTGGACAACGCGCTCGTGTGCCACGCCCCGCTGCGCGAAGGTCGTCCGACGGTCGGCTTGTTCGGCCATCTGGACACGGTCAAGCCGGCGAGTGATCAACCGCTCGGAATTCGCGACGGCCGCGTCTTCGGCTGCGGCGCGAGCGACATGAAAGGCGGCCTCGCCGTCATGCTGGGCTTGCTCGCCGAAAGCGAGAAGTTCGACAAGGCGAATCCGGTCGCGGTGTTCTACGATAAGGAGGAAGGCCCGGCGCGTGAGAACGGGCTCGAGCCGCTGCTCAACTCGGGCGCCGTGCCGGCGCTGGATTTCGCCTTTTGTCTCGAGCCGACGGACAATCGCGTCCAGGTCGGCTGCGTGGGCGGTTTGCACGCGCAGGCCGTCTTTTCCGGGCGCCGCGCGCACTCGGCGCGGCCCTGGCAGGGTGAGAACGCGCTCTACAAGGCGATCGACGTGCTCGCCCGGCTACGCGATCGCCCGCGCATGCCCGTGCCGTTCGGCGAGCTGACCTACTACGAGGTCATCACGCCGACGACGGCCCTGACCGAGAACTCGCGCAACGTCGTGCCGGACCGCTTCACGCTCAACGTGAACTATCGCTTCGCGCCGGGCAAATCGCTCGAAACGGCGCGCGCCGAGCTCGAAGCCGTGCTCGAAGGCGCGGAAATGACGATCGTGGACGAGGCGCCCTCGGGCGCGGTTTGCCTCGACCACCCGCTGCTGGTCGCCTGGCGCGAGGCGCTCGGTTTGCCCGTCGAGCCCAAGCAGGCCTGGACCGACGTCGCACGGCTCACCGCGCGCGGCGTGCCGGCCGTCAACTTCGGCCCGGGCGAGACGGCCCAGGCGCATCAGGCGCGCGAATCGGTCGCGATCGCGGATCTGGTCGCCAACTACGAGGCGTTGCGGGCGTTTTTCGTGTGATCCGACCGATTGCCGGGCGGGCAAAGGTCTGTCAAAATAGGACGGGGTTCGATTTTCGAGCTCTTCTTTCCATTGCACAAACGAAGCCTCGCTTAGGCGATTTGGCTCCCGAGGAGATCATGCCATGGCCGACCGCACCATCCGCTACCCCGATAACGTGCCGGGCAAATACTACGTCGACGAAACGTGCATCTTCTGCAACCTGTGCGAGTCGCTCGCGCCCGACAACTTCAAGGCGCAAGACGACGGCACGCACGACGTTTGCTTCAAGCAACCGTCGAACGACGAAGAAGAAGCCGCTTGCCAGGAGGCCATGGCCGGTTGTCCGGTCGCGGCGATTGGCGACGACGGCGAAGGTTAGCCACCGACCGGCCGCAAGGCCGGTCTTTTTTGTTTTATGAACCCGATTCTCGAGCAGATTCCGCCCTCTTTGATTCGCGCGCTCAACGCCCAGAAACGCCCCGGCGACATCGACCTGGGCCTGGGCGAGCCGACGCTGAAGCCCGACACCGCGCCCTTCGAGGCCGCGCTCGATTGGGTGCGCGAGAACGGGTGTCCCTACAGCCCGAACGCCGGCCAGCCGGCTCTGCGCGAGGCGATCGCCGCCCACTACCGCTATCTGGAGCTCTCTCACGCCGAGAACGTGTGTGTCACGGTCGGCTCGCAAGAGGCGCTGTATCTGGCCATCAAGGCGCTGCTGAATCCCGCCACGGACGAGGTGCTGATCGTCGAGCCCGGCTATCCGGCCTACGCCAAGATTTGCCAGATGGAGGGCGTGCGCGTGCGCACGGTGACGCTCTCGCCCGAGCGCGGCTTCGCGCCCGACGCCGAAGCCGTGCTCGAGGCCGTCGGCCCGGCCACGCGTCTGGTGCTGATCGCCTCGCCGGCCAATCCGAGCGGCCGCGTGTGGCCCGAAAGCGAACTGCGCAAGCTGGCCGAGGGCCTGTCGCGTTTTCCGACGCCGGTGCAGGTGCTGATCGACGAGGTCTACCGCGAGCTGGTCTACGACGCGCCGTATGTCTCGATGGCCACGCTCTATCCGCACACGATCGTGGTCAACAGCCTCTCGAAGAGCAACGCGCTGACCGGTTTGCGCCTGGGCTGGCTGATGGCGCCGGCGGCGCAGATGGGCGCAATCGTGAAGGTGCACCAGTTCGTCAACACCGCCGCGAGCACCTTCTCGCAGCGCGTGGCGCTGGCCGTTTTCGAGCGTCCGGATTCTCTGAGCGCGCAACGCCCTTTCTACGCGGCACAGCGCGAGCGTCTGATGAACCGGCTCGCGGACATACCATACGTGCGTCCCGACGGCGCTTTCTATTGCCTGATTCGCCTGCCCGAGCCGAACTCGCTCACCTTCGCCCGGCGTCTGCTCGAAGAGGCGCACGTGGTCGCGATTCCGGGCGTCGCCTTCGGCGCCGAGGGCTTCGTGCGCGTAAGCTTCGCCGCGCAACCCGAGGCCCTGGAAGAAGGGCTCACGCGACTCGTGACGTTCATGCAAGCCTGCCGTTGCTGAAGCGACGATGCTACAATAACCCGGTCGCCCTCTTGGTAGCGATTGCGAGCCATCCGGGCTCGCTGTCGCCCCCCACCCAGCCCTCCCCCGCAAGGGGGGGAGGGATAGCAGAGGCCCGGCATCCGTGCCGGGCATGTGCAGGAGAAACTCCATGCGTCCATTCGAGACCGTCACCGATTACCACGTGCACGTGGAGCGCGGGCCCTACACCGTGGAATGGCTGCGGGAGTTCGTGGCGCAGGCGAAGAAAGCGGGCGTCACGGACCTCGGCATCTCCGAGCACGCTTACCGCTTTCACCAGACGAAACACTTGCTCTGGAATTCCTGGGTCGAGCGCAAGAAGACCGAGGACCTCGAGGTCTACCTCGGCATGCTGCAAGAGGCGCGTGCGCAGGGCATTCAGGTCAAGATCGGCATCGAGATGGACTACATGCCCGAGAACGGGCAAGCGATGAAGGAATTTCTCGCCAAGTACCCCTTCGACTACGCGATCGGCTCGGTGCACTGGCTCGGCGGCTTTGGCTTCGATCTGGACGAGATGCGCGACCAGTGGGAGCGCGGCGACGTCGACGAGATCTTCGAGACCTACTTCGGCATTCTCGAGCGCATGATCGCCGATCGCCCGGTGGACATCATCGGGCACGCCGACGTCATCAAGGTCTTCGGCTTTCACGCCGCGCCCAAGCTCGTGCGCAAGTGGTACGAGCGCCTCACGCCGAAGATCAAGGCCAGCGGCATGGCCGTCGAGGTCTCGACCGCCGGCTGGCGCAAGCCCGTGCGCGAGATCTACCCGGCCCCCGAGTGGATCGCCATGTTGGCCGAGGCGGGGGTGCCGCTCGTGCTCAGTTCGGACGCCCACATTCCGGGCGACGTCGGCGCGCTCTATCCGCAGGCGCTCGATCTGCTGCGTGCGCTGGGCGTGACCGAGCTCGCCACGGTCCCGTCACGTCAGACCGTCGCCTGAGCCGGGCGGTTCATTACCAAACCCAGCTGCCCTCCAGGGCGAGCCGTTCGTCCGGCGCGCTCAGATCTGAAAACAGGCTTCTCTCGCTCCAGCCGAGCTCGAGCGAAATGAGCCGGTCCAGCCCCCAATCGACACTCACGCGGCCGTCGAGCAACGGCGCGCGCAGCCCGAAAAACGCCTCGAAACCGTAGCCGGGGCTGAGGTCTGACGCGGTTCCCACGTCGCAAAAGGCCCCCGGCCAATCGACATGCCGCACGACGGCCGCAAGGCGCACTGAGTCGCTCAGCGGCGCATTGGCGAGCAGTTGCGCCGCTACGGGGCTCAAGCTCGCGCTTTGTTCGTATTGGGCCTTGAAGGCAACCGTGGCGGCCCCCTCTTCGCGAAGGCCGTCGTACCACGTGCGCAGGCCGTTGTCGTTCGGGTTGAGCTCGAGCGCCTTGCGGCCGAGATGCCATGCAGGACGGCGCTGGCCGAGAAGCTCGTTCGCCTGAGCTTCTCGCAGCGCGCCGTCACGCCATTGCGGATCGCTTCGGCGCAGGTCTCGAATGGCCGTGAGCGCCATGCGTTCGTGCCCGGTCGCCTCGAGATAATCGATGCCGAGCAGGCGCGTCGCGAGGGCCTTCGGCGCGAGCGCGTACGCGCGCCAATAGGCGGCGCTCGCGAGCGAAAGATCCCCCTCGGCGAGTGCGAGCCTGGCGACCGCCAGAGCCGGTTGCAAGCGTCGAGGCTGTACGACGTAGAGGCGCCGCCACAAGGCGAGGGCCTCCCGCGCATGCCCCAGATGCTCGAGCGTCGTCGCTTGGGCCTCGACCACGTCGAGTCCTCCGCGGCGTGCCACGGCCTGCCCCCCTGGAACGTGCGCGACGCGCGCGATCACCAGCGGAAGCCGAGGCTTGCCCAGGCGCAACACCGCTTGCGCCTCCGAATTCCGGGCGTCGGCCGTCGCCGCCGCCCGCGCGACTTGCGTCAGCGCGTCCGCC
>DATNPP010000110.1:0-10260 GCA_036703175.1 Oscillatoriaceae cyanobacterium | reverse complement strand
TGGGCATCGGCATCGCGCGCACTTCGGACCACGTCGGAACGTGGATGTCCGGCCAGTGCAGCATCGAGAGGCCCTTGTAGAGCGTGTTGACGGTCGCGTCGTAGGCCCGCGCAACGCCGCGGACGAGCAGGCGCGGCGGCGTGGCGAGCGCGTCGACGTAGCCGCCGATCGTGTCGGGGCGGCTCAGGGCGCTGCGCACCGCGCGGCCGCCGGCGGCGATGTCCTTGCCGGTGTTGCTGACGAAGGCGCCCGCGTCGTCGAGGTTCTTGCCGAGGCCGGCCAGCGCCCGCTCGGCGGGGCCGAGCTTCTCGCCCGCGGCGAGGCGCGCGACGAGATCCGCGGTGTGCGGATTGGCCGCCGTGGCGGTCTTGAGGGCGTCGAGCTGGGCCTGGTAGGCGGCCTTGGTGCCGGCGTTCTCCGTCGAGTTGATCAGCGTCTCGTAGCGCTGCATCTGCTGGGCGATCGCCCCGGCGCTCTTGGTGCTCGAAGCGGTCGCGATCAGCGCGTCGTTCGCCATCTTGGCGTTCATCAGCTCCACCGCGTCGGGCAGGGCGCTGGCGGCCTTCTTGCTGACGCCGAACTTGGCGAGGTTGGCGGCGATCTCGCTGGGCTTCATGCCGGCCTTCGTGGCCATTGTGGCGTACTGGTAGGCGTCCAGCGACGAGACGTGCTTGCCGGCGGCGCCCATGATCTTGGCGATCTGGGCATCGGTCGCGCCGGTCTTGGCGAGGCCCTGGGCAATCTGATCGGAGACGCCGTTCGTCGCGAGTTCCTTGGCGGCCAACTGGGCCTGCTCGGTCGCCAGCTTGCGCAGCGCGGCGCTCTTGGCCTGTGAGGTCGCGAACGAGACCGTGCCGTCGGCAATTTGCTTCTCGAGCATCGCCTGGGCGGTCTGCTTGCCGGCTTGGGTCGCCATGTCCTTCACGACGGCGTCCGCGGCGCCCTTGGCGGCCGCGCTGGGCACGATGGCATCCGCCGCCGCGCCGGTGCCGACCACGGCCTCGCCGCCCTTGGCGGCCTTGGCGACCTTGCCGAGTGCGCCCGTCGTCAACACCATCGAGAGCACCTGGAAGCTCGCGCGACCGGCCAGCTCGCCGTACTTGCCCTGCTTGATGTCCGTGGTGTACGGCTCGGTGATCGCCTGGAAGGCCAGACGCGGATGCGCGGCCATGTACACCAGGCCCTTGGCCGTGGTGATCGGGTTGGTCGTCACCAGCGAGTAGAGGCCCTTGATCGTGTCGAGGCCTTCCATCGCGAAGCCGTCGAAGAAGCCCGCGATCTGGCTTTGGTGCTGCGGAGGAGCCGCGTCGGACGTGGCCGGCGTGCTTGCCGCCGGCGCCTTGGTGGAAGCCGCGGTGGGCGTCTTCACGTCGACCTTGCTGAGATTCGTAGACATGGCATCCTCCTAAGTTCAGGGCATTTTTAACGGCTGCCTAACCCGTAGGGGGTTATCGCCGGGGCCCTCGACGATCTTGCGCGGTGCAGGGGGGGAGGGCTTTAAAAGCGCATTAAAGCATTGTCGCGACCGGTCGGGCGTGAGGCCCTATGCGCCTTACGGTTATTGTACCCCGCCGTTCAAGCGAGCTACCGGCGCCGAAGCCGACTAACGGGAATTTAAAGATCGGGCGTGACGCCCGGCCATGCGCTAAGGATTGGTTAAACTCTTTAGAAATCTGAAAGAAGGCGTGGTCGCTGGGTTCATGCCGCGAGCACACGTCGGTCGACCGGCGTCATGTCGGCCGACCCAACGAGAATTTTACGAAGATTTGACGGATCAGCCGGCCAGGACGGCGAGCAGACCGAGGGTGCCGAAGGTCAGCACGAGTGCCGGCAAAACGAGCGGCAGCACGGCGCTCAGCACCAGGACGGCGATCGCCCGACCCGTGCTCATCCCGCCCGCTCCGCGCACGGCGAGCACCAGTTCGACGAGCCACCACACGAACACGACGAGCCCGCCGATGCCGGCGATCGTGTGGCCCGCCGCGCCCCAGGCGCCGATGACGCCGAGCGGCGCGGCGAGCAGCCAGGGCAGCGTGGCGAGGGCCAGCGCGGCGTAAAAGGGCCCCGGCTCGACCGGCGCGTGCCAGGCGCGGGCGAGGATGTAGGCGATCGCCCCGCCGGCGAGCCAGGTGAAGATGGCCCAGGCCGCGAGGGCCAGAAAGACGAGCCACAAGCCGACCGAATCCGTGCCGCCGCTGCTGAGCGCCAGCACCGCCGAGATCAGCAGCAGCGTGAGCGCGCCCAGCCCGAAGCTGAGCGGCCGGGCGAAGGCCGTGCTCGGGCGGAACAACACGTCGTAATAGGTTTCGAGCGCGCCAGCCATGGCTATTCGTAGACCATCAGCGGCGTCTTGGCCGGCAAATCGGCGGCCGCGAGCGCCTTTCCGAGCGGCAGGATCCGCGTTTGCGAGAACAGGCCCTGCACGAAATCCTTCCAGGTGCCGGCCGTGTAGTCCTTGATTCCGGCATCGGGCTTGAGCCCGCCGAGGCGGCGCGCCTCGTTCTCGGCGTCCGTGAGGTTGCCCAGCTTGTCCACGAGCTTCAGCGGCAGCGCCTGGCGACCGGTGAAGATTCTGCCATCGGCCAGCGGCTTGAGCGTGGACAGCGGAATGTGCCGGCCGGTCGAGACGGCGTCGAGGAACTGCGCGTAGGTGTCGTTCACGACGCCTTGCAGCAACTGCTGCTCCGAGGGCGTCATGGGCCGGAAGGGCGAGCCGATGTCCTTGTGGGCGCCGCTCTTGATCGCGCCGTTGGTGATGCCGAGCTTGCCCATCAGCCCCTGCAGGTTCTGCGTGTGCATGATGACGCCTATAGAGCCCGTCAGCGTCGCCGGATTGGCGACGATTTCGTCGGCGGCCGCGGAGATGTAGTAGGCGCCCGAAGCCGCCAGATCGCCCATCGCCGCCACGACCTTGACGTGCTTGTCGTGGCGCAAGCGCATGATCTCCTCGTAAATCGCCTGCGACGCGGCCGCCGTGCCGCCGGGGCTGTCGACGTTGAGCAGCAGCACCGGCGCGCCGTCGTCGCGAATCTGCTTCAGCGCCTTGAGGACGGCCTGGGCCGAGGTGCCGCTGCCGGTGAAGCCCCCGTCCGCGTCCGTGATCATGCCCTGAATGTCGAGCTCGGCCACTTGCGCGCCGTCGCCGCCGAGGTTCGGCAACGCGGCCGGTTGCGCCGCGTGCGTCGGCTGATGCGTGAACCAGCTGCCGATCGCCGCCACGCCGCAACACAGCACCAGGGCGCCCGCAATCCAGGCTTCGCGCGTCATGTCGGACCTCCTACCGGCAGCAATCGCCGGATCGCCTCGCGCAGCGCTCGCTGCACCGCTTCACGGTCTTGATTGGCATCCACCACCACGAACCGCTGGGGCTCGGCCGCAGCGAGCGCCCGATAGCCGTCGCGCAGGCGGTAATGGAAATCGATCGCCGCCTGTTCCAGGCGATCGCTCTCCCGCGTGGCCGCGATGCGCGCCAGCCCGATCGTCGGATCGAGATCGAGCAGCAGCGTCAGATCGGGGCTCAAGCCCCCGGTCGCCATCGCGTTGAGCGCCCGAATCGTCTCGAGGTCCAGGCCACGGCCGTAGCCCTGGTACGCGAGCGTCGAGTCGCCGAAGCGATCGCACAGCACCACGCTGCCCGCCTCGAGCGCCGGCCGCACCACCTCCGCCACGTGCTGGGCACGGTCCGCGGCGTAGAGCATCAGCTCGGCCGTGGGCACGAGTCCGGCGTTGGCGGGATCGAGCAGCAGCTGGCGAATCTGCTTGCCGATGGCCGTGCCGCCCGGATTGCGCGTGCAGACCACCTCGCGCCCCTGGCTTTCGAGCCAGTCGCACAGCGGGCCGAGCTGAGAGCTCTTGCCCGCGCCTTCGGGTCCTTCGAGGGTGATGAACAGCCCGCGCATCAGTTCGGGAAGATCCGCAGACGCCGGTTCGGCTCCTCGCCGTAGGATTCGGAGCGCAGATTGTAGCGCTCGGCCATCAGGTGCTGAATGCGCCGAATCTTGGGCGAGCGCGGGTTCAGCTCGGCCGGCTCGGAGCGGTTGAGCACGCTCTGAATCGCCGCCTGGGCCTCTTGCAGGGCCTCGGCTTCTTCTTCCGTCAGCACGTCCGGCAGCTCCTCCGGCTTGGGCAGCGTCAGCGGCCCGGTGAGCGCGCCATGGCCGTTGCTGCCGTCGAGGTGCATCACCTCGCGCAGCGCCTTTTGAATCTGCGGAATCGTGTTGGCCTTGACCACGTAGACGGGCACCTTGCGCGTCTCCGCCTGCTCGAGGATCTTGGCGCCGTTCTTCGCGTAGCTCTTGAGCACGAGCGCCACGTCGGCGTCCTCGATGCCCTTGGTGACGACGGCCGGAATGCGCAGCGTGCGGATCACGCGCTCGAGTTGCGAGCGGCTGACGGCGTAAGGGAAGATGCGCATCTTGCCCTCTTTGTCCTCCGACTGGGCCTCGGCCTTGGGGCCGGTCTCGTAGGCGGACTCGCGCAGCACCTTGACCTGGCCGTCCTCGTCGAGCGTGCGGATCTCGGGCTGGGGCATGTAGCCGCGCAGCAGCTGGTCGACCACCTCGGCGACGTCCTGATGGACGGCGAGGCGATCGCGATCCTGCAGCTCGATCGCGATGTCGAAGGTCGGCGGCGCCTTGCGCTCGAGGATCGTCTTTTGCGTGCCGCGGCGGCGCGCTTCCTCGTCCGAGAGCGTGACGGACTGAATGCCGCCCACGAGATCCGAGAGCGTCGGGTTCATGAGCAAGTTCTCGAGCGAGTTGCCGTGCGCCGTGCCGATGAGCTGCACGCCGCGCTCGGCGATCGTGCGCGCCGCGGCGGCTTCCTTCTCCGTGCCGATCTCGTCGATGACGATGACTTCGGGCATGTGGTTCTCGACCGCCTCGATCATCACGCCTTCCTGGGCCTCGGGCGTCGCCACCTGCATGCGGCGCGCGCGGCCGATCGCCGGGTGCGGAATGTCGCCGTCGCCCGCGATTTCGTTGCTCGTGTCGATCACGATCACGCGCTTGGACAGCTCGTCCGAGAGCACGCGGCCGATCTCGCGCAGCTTGGTCGTCTTGCCGACGCCGGGGCGGCCCATGATGAGGATCGAGCGGCCGGATTCGACCAGATCGCGAATGATGTCGATCGTGCCGAGCACCGCGCGGCCCACGCGGCAAGTCAAGCCGATGATGCGGCCCTGGCGGTTGCGAATGGCCGAGATGCGGTGGAGCGTGCGCTCGATGCCGGCGCGATTGTCGCCGCTGAACATGCCCACGCGGGCCACCACGTGGTCGATGTCCTCGAGCGTGATCAGCGCGTCCGAGAGGTACACCACGCGCCCCGGAAAGCGCGCTTCGGGCTCGCGCCCGAGGTCGAGCACGATTTCGATCAGCTCCTCGAGGCCTTCCTGTTTGCGCAGTGCCTCGGCCACGCGCGACGGAATGATGGCCAACAGCTGGTCGAGATTGTCCGTCACGCGTTCTTCTTGCATCATTCGATTCCCTTTGCTCTCTAGAGCACGCCGGCTTTTTCGGGTTGGATCGAGCGAACCAGCTCGCTTAGTCCTTCGACGGCGCGGCGCCAGGTTTGCGCGTCGTCTTTCTCATCGAGCGGCCGCGCGTGTCGGCGGGCGAAGCTGCCCATGCCGACGCCCGCGATCGCGACGCCGTGGCGATTCGCCAGCGGCCCCGTGCGGTCGTTGGCGCCGCCCGAGACCTGCACCGCGGCTTCGGTGCCGCGACGCAACATGGCCCGCGCGAGACGCAGCGCCGGAATCGTCGAGCGATCGCCCTCCATTCCGCTGATGGGCTTGCCATCCGCCTGCAGAATCACGCCCCGCTCTCCCAACTCCGATGCCAAGGCGACCGCGCGCCCCAATCCGAGTTGCTGGCCGTCGATGCTATAGGATAACAATCCCCCCCGCTTTTGCCAATTCGCGGCGAGCGGGCGAATGTTCGCGAGCTCCTCGGGCGCCGCGGCGCCGGTGTGGATCTCGAGCGCGCGCGCGCCGGCTTCCCAGCACGCTTCCACGTCGGGCGCGGTCTCGCGCGGCGCGAGGGTGATGCAGTTCGGCGGGCAGACGGCCACGCACAAGCCGCAGCCGGTGCAGATGGGATCTTCGACCACGCCGTTGACGATCGAGCCGGGTGGACAGACGTCGGTGCAGACGTCGCAGCTGATGCAGACGGGCATCTCGACGACGGCGATTTGCGTGTGGCGATCGCCCGAAAGTGTGATCGAGACCATCAGCTCGGGACGCCGCGCGGAGCCCGGGTCGAGCCACTCGGGCGGATTCGCGCACCAGGCCTCGGCGCGATCGAAGCCGCGCACGGCGGCTCGAACCACCTCGGGCTCGGCGGCCACGTCGAACAGGTCCACGCCGGCGAGCGCGCACAAGGTCGCGAGGCGCTCGATCTTGTCGAGGTCGCGCAGATTGGCCCCGCCGATGAACTTGAAGAAGCGGCCCCGCGATGCCCGGAAGGGATTCCGGGCCTCTGCTAACCCTCTCCCCGGGAGGGAGAGGGCAGGGTGAGGGGGAAAAGCGAGCCCGGTCGGCTCCTGTTCGTTGCTCAAGTTCTCGATGATTCAGCCACCACCTTGATGGTCCGCAGGCGCACGTCCTCCGGGCCGTTGATGAAGCCCCCCATCTGGTGCACCACCTTGAGGTAGCTCACCAGGTCGGCCGTGATGACCTCGCCGGGCGCCAGGATCGGAATGCCGGGCGGGTAGGGCGCGACGATCTCGGCGCAGACGCGCCCGATCGAGCTTTCGAAGGGAATCCGCTCGGTGGGCGCGAAGAAGGCCTCGCGCGGCGTCAAACGCGCCTCGGGCAATCCGGCGGGCATCGGCAGGCCCTTCGGCAGCGCGCTCGCGCCGAGGGTGCCGGACGCCTTCGCGCGCGCCGAGAGCACCTCGAAGGCCTCGACCACGCGATCGAGGTCGCGCGCGTCGTTGCCGATCGTGACGAGCAGCAGCACGTTGTGCAACGTCGCCATCTCGGACTGAATGCCGAACTCCTCGTTGAGAATGTCGAGGGCCGCGAAGCCGCTGAGGCCGAGCCCCGTCACGTTGACCGTGAGCTTGGTGACGTCGAGGTCGTGCACGCCGCCCGCCGAGCAGCGCTCGCGGCCGAAGACGAACACGCCCTCGATCGCGTTGAGGCGCGCGCGGGCGCTCTCGGCCAGGGCGATCGTCGCATCGAGCAGCGCGCGACCTTCGAGGGCCATCTGGCGGCGCGCCACATCCAGGCTCGCCATCAGCACGTAGCTCGGGCTGGTGCTGTGAATCAGCTGCAGGACGTTGCGCACGCGGTTGATGTTCACGCGGCCCTCCTGCACGTGCAGCAGCGAGGCCTGGGTCATGCCGGAGACGATCTTGTGCGTCGATTGCACGACCATGTCCGCGCCGGCGTCGATCGCCGAGATCGGCAGCTGCGGATGAAAGTGGAAGTGCGGGCCATGGGCCTCGTCGACGAGCAGCGGCTTGCCGTGCGCGTGGCAAATCTCGGCGATGCGCCGAAGATCGCCCGTGCCGCCGAAGTAAGTGGGGTGCACCAGGCAGACGGCCTTGGCGTCCGGATGCTCCGTCAGCGCCTGCTCGACGGCTTGCGGCGTGAGGCAATGGGCGACGCAGAGGGTCTCGTCCCAGACGGGGCGCATGTAGACCGGCCGCGCGCCCGAGAGGATGATGCCGCCCAGTACGGACTTGTGCGCGTTGCGCGGAATGATGATCTTGTCGCCGGGGTCGCAGACGGTCATGACCATGACGTTGTTGCCGGTGGTCGAGCCGTTGACGAGGAAGAAGCTGGCGTCCGCGCCGTAGGCTTCGGCCGCGAGCTCCTGGGCCTCTTTGATCACGCCGTCCGGGTCGTGCAAATTGTCGACTTCGGGCAGCTCGGTGAGGTCGATGCGAAAGACGTTCTCGCCGACGAGGTCGCGGAACTCGCTCGCGACGCCGCGGCCCTGTTTGTGGCCGGGGGTGTGGAACGCCGCCATGTCCTTGCGGGCGTAGTCGCGCAGGGCCTCGAAGAGCGGCGCACGGCGTTGGGAGATCGAAAACTCGGGCGTGGTCGCAGCGCTGAGCGCTTCATGGGTCGACAAGGGCATCCTCCAGGGCGGGCGAACGATCCGATTCTACCTGGTTATGGTAGGTGACGGAAGTCACACGGGCTGTAACTTTTGTCACGATTTGCGGGGATGCGCCGGTCGTACGAAAGCGAACCGCCCCCGCGCCATCGGCGCAGGGGCGGAACGAGGGAGGCTACTGAATCGAGAGCTGGCCGTCGACTTCGCTCACCTTGCGCGCGGGCAAGAAGTTGTCCACCTGGTGGAACACCGAGTCGAAGTGCAGCTGCACGCCGGGATGGAAGCCCTCGCGCGACGCCACGAAGGGGTGACGCGGCGTGGGGTTTTCCGGCTCGGCGATGCGCTCGTTTAATTCGGCCGACAGCTGATCCAATCGCGTTTCGAGCTGGGTCTTGATCTCGCGCGTCTTCTCGAAGGCGCCCGACGGCGCGTTCGGATTCGAGATGATCGCCTCGTAGGTCTGATTCACCGTGGCGAGCTGCGTGTTCAGCGTCGAAATCGCCTTCTGCAATTGCTCGATGACCTTCGCCTGGCGACCCGTGCGCACGTCGAGCACCGTGTGAGTGCCGCCCGGAGCGCCCAGCACCTCGGCCGAAATGAACTCGCCGGCCTGCGACGTGCCGCCGATGAGCTTCTTGCCGACCTTGATCGACAAGCCGGCCGTCAGGTTCGAGTGCAGCGAGGACTCCACGACGATCAGATTCGAGCGCGTGGTGATCGCGGACTCCGAGTCCACGAAACGCACCGTGACGTCGCCGTGCGAGGTGATCACCGAGTGCTGGCGGACGCCGCCCTTGACGGAGATCTTGCCGCCGGCCTCGAGCGTCGCGCCTTCGAGCACGCCGCCGATCTCGATGTCCTGCGTGGCCTTGATCGTGAAGCCCGGCAGCACGTTGCCGCCGATGCGGACCGAGCCCTGGAAGTTGATGTTGCCGGTACTGAAGTCCACGTCGCCGGAGACGACGATGATCGGCTCGACCGAGAGCCGCGAGCCTTCCACCTTGGGCTGGCCGTCGATCAGCGAGACGATGTGCAGCTCGTCTTCGGAGATCTGCACGTTCTTGCCGGCGCGCAGCGCCACGTCCTTGCCGTCGCGCGCGGGAATCTCCTCGCCGCGCACCGTCTTGCCCGGAATGCCCTTGCCGGGCGGCGTCTTCTGCGCCAGCACCTGGCCCTTGGTGACGTTCTCGATCGTGCCGAGCTCGCGATAGTCGACGCGTCCGTCTTCCATCTCCAGCGGCTTGCCGGCGGGCTTGTTGCCGGACTGGAAGTAGTAGGTGATCTTCGCATCCGCGCCCGGCTGCGGCGGCACGCCTTGCGCCACCTTGACCGGTTCGGCCGTCGGATACTGGCTGGACGTGAACACGGCATTCTGGTCGACGCCGACGGTCACGCCGGCCTCGTCCAGCGCGCCCTTGATGCGCGCGGGATCGACCGGGACCGGAGGCTCGATCTTGACGTAGGCCTCGGTGTCCCGCTCCTTGAGGATCACTTTGACCTGAACCTCGGGCGAGGTGCCCGCTACCGTGTCCATGACCGCACGTCCTGGAGCGTTCCCAACATCGTGAACCCCTCTAACCTTATCTGGAGAACAGGTTAACTAACGACCATCTTACCCGATTTTACATCAAGTCGTCAGCCGGTGGATATGAACGACTCGACATATTCGGTGAATTGACGGAGTTTGCCCGTTATATCATACATCGGCGGGAATGGACAGAAACATGAGGGCCTCGAGCCCATTGCTCAGGACCGATTCACTGGCCGAAATCAGGTGACCATAACCCGTCCAAGGGGTGTCGCCGGGGGGACAACGGCGCACGAAGGCATAGAAGGCCTGGGCGATTTCCGTGAGAATCGTCCAGAGTCGCCAGGGGGCTCGCGCGGTGCCCGCCGCGGCGAGGCGATCGGCATAGAGGGCCAGCGCGACGCGCAAGGCACGCGCGGCCTCGGGCATGGGGGCATCGCCGTCCGGAAATTCGAACGCCGCCAGGCGCCGCGCCCGCGCGAGCGCGTATTGCAGAAAGAAGAGCGGCTCCTCCAGGGTTTCGCGCGGTGGGGCGAAGCGAACGGGTTGGCCCGGTGCCGCAATCAGGGCGGCGCGCACCGCGTCGCGGCCGCATTCGGCGAGCAACGTGCTCCAGTTCGGCCTGGAGTCGGGCAACTCGCCGAATTCGAGTGTTTGCCCATCGAG
>DATNPP010000070.1:0-5361 GCA_036703175.1 Oscillatoriaceae cyanobacterium | reverse complement strand
GGCCAGCGTGACGCCCTCGAGCGACTCCAGAACGCGCTCCTGCGCCTGCTGAAAAGCCCCGCGCAGGGCGCATCCGCTGCGGAAGCAGCTGAAGGGCTGCGAGCTCGTGCAGACGTTGGCCGCGATCTCGCCCTCGATCACCTCGACGAGCGTGCGCATCGTGATTTCTTTTGCCGGCTTCGCGAGCTCGATGCCGCCGTTCGAGCCGCGCCGCGAGGTGACCAATCCGGCCTTGACCAGCTTCGGCATCACCTTCACCAGAAAGGCGGGCGGAATGTGCTCCGCCTCGGCGATCTCGGCGGTGAAGCAAACCGTGCCCGGGCGTTGCTTCGCCAGGTACAGCATCGCCAGACAGGCGTATTCGGTCGCGCGCGTGATCATCATGCGAGGCTCTCCAGGCGGCTTGAACCGCCGATTCGAATCAGATAAATTATATCTGATTCGGGCCTCCGCGTCCATCCATCGCGCCGCCTCTGCCCGTGTCCATGCGCCTTTTCAGAAGGGAGCCTCCATGCCGAACCCCCGCTGGCCCGCCGTTGCGTGGCGCCCCGAGCCCACGCGCGGGCGCCTGCGCGTCGGCGGAGCCGATCGCCAGGCCTTCCTGCAGAACATGACCACGAACGACGTGCGGACGCTTGTCCCCGGCCACGGGCAGCCCACCGTGCTCGTGAACCAGCGTGCCGGCATTCTGGATTGGCTGGGCCTCTATGCGGAACCCGAGACGATCCTGCTCGTCACGGGGCCCGGATGCGGCGAGACGGATACCGCCTGGCTCGACCGCTACGTCTTCAGCGAGGATGTGACCTTCAGCGATATCACGGGCACGACGGTCCTCTACTACCTGACAGGGCGAGACGCCGAAAGCGTGGCCCGGGCACTCGTGCCGGACTTGGGGACCTTTGCGATCGCCGATGCCCGCCTCGACGGACATGACGTCAAGCTCCTCGGCACGGTCGGGCTCGAAGGTCCCGGCTATTACTTGCTTGGGCCCGCCGTGGCCGCCTCGGCCCTGAGCGCCTGGCTCGCCGAGCGCGGCGCGGCGTTGTCGGATTCCGACCACACGCGCTGGCGCATCGAAACCGGGGTGCCCGAAGTGGGCGCCGAGCTGGACGAGCGCCACAATCCATGGGAGGCGCGGCTCGACGAATCGGTCTCGCTGCACAAAGGCTGCTACCTCGGACAGGAGATCGTCGCGCGCCTGTATTCCTACCACAAGGTTCAGCGCTACCTGGTCGGCTTCGATCTGCCGCGCGACGTGCCGGCCGGCGCGAAGATCTATGCGGACGACCAGGAGGTCGGGGCAATCACCAGCGCTTGTCCGACCGAGGCAGGGGCGATCGCCCTGGGTTATGTCAAATCGGCCGTCGCCGAACCTGGCAAGCAGCTCACCGTCGTGCATGACGACGACCGCTTGCCCGCAACGGTCTCCGATCGCCCATTCTGGGCCCATCTCGACCGCAAGGCCGGCTTGGCGCCGAGCTCTTGAGCGTAACATAATTTTTTCGCTTCGGGGCCTTCAGCCGGTCGAAGTTCGGTCGATTGATCCCTCGAGGAACTTTCATGACCACTGGCCCGATTCAAGATCCCCCCGCGTTGCTCAGCCTCGAAGCGGTCGCCGAAGGGCTCGACCTCCCGGAGTCCACGATCCGCGAGTGGCTCGCGAGCTTCAACTGGGAGCGCCGTTACGACGGCGCCGGGCACCTGTATTTGAGCCCGCGGGACATCGGCTTTTTGCGGGTGATCAAGGCCCTCAAGGAGCTCGACCGTTCCTGCGACTCGATCGTGCGCGTGATCAGCACCGAGGATCTGGACCTCGAGGTCGTCGCGGCCGA
This sequence comes from Oscillatoriaceae cyanobacterium, assembly GCA_036703175.1. Lineage (GTDB taxonomy): Bacteria > Cyanobacteriota > Sericytochromatia > S15B-MN24 > JAQBPE01 > DATNPP01. Next base: position 3,529 of record DATNPP010000070.1, on the reverse strand, counting down.
TCCCGAGGCGGCGCTGAGCGTCGCCGAGGCGAGCCTGCAACAGGTCGAGACGCTCAAGGCCGAACTGAAGGCCCTGCACGCCAGGCCGGCCAAAAAGCCCTTCTGGAAGTTCTGGGCCTGAGTCCGCACCGGACCACGTGAGGTCCGTCATAGCTTTATGTTCCTCGCTCGGCCAGAATGAGGGACGTCTGTTGTGTTTCGCGCTTCGCCCCACGGGTACATGAAGCCCAGTAGACGCCTCATTCCGAGCGAGGGTGCCCCATGCCCGAGATTCCGGGAAACAACAACATTCCCGGCGGCAACCTGCAAGGCCGCGGCGCGATACCGCCGCGGCAGATCGACGTGGGCGGCGCCGGCGGCTCGGCGCCGGTCCGCAACGACGGCACCCTCACCAGCGACAAGACGCCCGCGACGCTGCCGCGCTACTTCGGCTTCCACAACGAAGCCTCGATTATGGCGCGCCTCGCGAGCATGGGCATCTCGCCCACGCTGGGCAATCTGCGCATCGCGCAGCAGATGCTGCGCTACGGCATGGGCCTCGACGCCGAGGCGATCGCGCAACTGGGCCAGCTCTGGAGCCACTACGGCGCGAACGACGTCGTCAAGCTCGAGGCGCTCGTGCTGCTGCTCTCGCAGCATCTGCCGATCAACGGCCCCAATCTCGAAGCCATGATGCAGCTGCTGGGCGGCGGGCCGCTCAGCCACCTGCTCGCGCGCCTCACGATGGCCCTGAAAAACGAGAACAACCCCAAGCTGCTGGGCCTCGGCAAGAAAATGAACGCCTTCTGGCAGCTCGGCCATCTGGACAAGAACTTGCTCGCGCAACTCGGCGAGTTCCAGAAGCAACTCACGGGCATTCAAGAAGAGCTGCTGCGCTTGAACGACCAGCTCTCCGACGCGACGCTGCTCGAGGCCGGGCGATTGAACAATCTGCTCGACGCCCACAAGCTGCTCGCCAATCAGAGCAACAACGCGCAATACCTGCCGTTCTTCGTCTGGCGCGACCAGCAGCCGCTGCCCGCCGAGGTGGTGGTGCAAGAAGACGGCGGCGGCGCGCCCGGCGCGAGCCAGTTCATGCGCGTCACCCTCGCGGTCGAGACCCAGCGCCTCGGGCGCGTGACGGTCGAGCTCATCTACATGCGCGACCACCTCAGCGTGCGCTTCGAGGTCGAGGACGAGAAGATCAAGAAGCAGTTCGATCCGCGCTTGGTGCTGCTGCGCCAGCGGCTCACCGCCGCGCCGTACCTGGTGGATCTGCTCGCCTGTCAGGCGACCGGCCAAACCCGCGCCGTGAGCGCGTTGTTGCCCAAGCGGCGCGACCTCAAGAAGTTGAGCCGCGCCCACGGCATTTTGTAGGAGCCCAAATGGACGATCGCCCCAAGCGCCCCAGACGTCGACCGCCGAGCCCGCGTCCCGATTCAGGCGAGCCTCAAGCCAAGCCCTTTCTCGTCCGATTGGATCCGCAGAGCAAGCCGGGCGAGTTCAACTTCGTGGTCGACACGGAGGGCACGCTCGAAGGCCGCGTCCCGCACGCCGGGCTCGTGGCCGAGGCTTCGGGCGGCATTCCGCCGCAGCTCTATCGCGCCGTCGACGAGGTGTTGGGCTTCATCTACCGGCTCGATCAACCGTCCGAAGGCCGCCCGAAGCGGCCCGGCACCTGAGGATAAATCGCCATGTGGAAAGGTCTCTACGCCGCCGCCTCCGGCATGCGGTTCCAGACGGACAAACTGAACGAAGCCGCCAACAACCTGGCGAACGTCAGCACCGCCGGCTACAAGCGCAGCGTGCTGGTCGGCGAGAGCTTCGACGGCCTCGTCACCAAGTTCTCGCAGCCGACGCCGCTCAACACGGTCGGCGCGGGCGTGCTCGAGGTCGGCAAGTTCCGCATCGACAACCAGGGCTCGCTCGTGCGCACGAGCAATCCGCTCAACTTCGCGATCTCGGGTGACGGCTACTTTCAGGTGCAGGCGCCCGACGGCACGATCGAGGTCTCCCGCGACGGCGACTTCAGCCTCGACACGCAGGGCTACCTCGTCTCGCACGCCAACGAGCGCGTGCTCGACGTCAACAATCAGCCGATCCGGCTCGCCGGGCTCGGCGTGCAGCCCCTCGAGGCGCGCGAAGACGGCACGCTCGTGAGCGGCAATCAGGTGCTCGCGCGGCTCAAGATCGTGACCAACGCCGACGCGGACACGCCGAACTTTCCGGTGAGCCAGGCGGCGCTGCCGCCCAGCGCCGCCGGCTACAAGATTCAACAGGGCTATCTCGAAAGCTCGAACGTCAACGTGGTGCAGGAGATGGTCAATCTGATCAACATCAGCCACCTCTACACCTCGGAGAGCAAGGCGATCTCGGAGAACGCCACGCTGCTCGACAAGACCGTCAACGACCTCGGCCGGCTCAGTTAGGGAGAAGACAGATGATCCAGGGAATTTGGACCGCCGCCACCGGCATGCAGGCGCAGCAGATGCGCATCGACATGATCGCCAACAACTTGGCGAACGTGAACACCACGGGCTACAAGAAGGGCTCGATCGACTTCCAGGATCTGGTCTACCAGACCCTCAACCAGCCGGGCATCGAGGGCGCGGGCTATCAGGTGGGCCGCGGCGTGCGCCCGGTGGCCGCCACCAAGCTCTACTCCGAGGGCAGCTTGCAGGTCACGAACAACCCGCTCGATCTGGCGGTCGACAACTCGCAGAACGCCGTCGGCCTCGCCAACGACTTCTTCATGGTCCAGGAGCCGGACGGCACGATCGCCTACACGCGCGACGGCAGCTTCAAGCTCGACGCCAACCGCAACATCGTGACCAATCAGGGCCTGTTGATGTCCCCGCAGATCACGATCCCGGTCGACGCGACGGACATCCAGATCCGCGAGGACGGCACGGTGCTCGTGCGCCGGCCGCTCACGACCGATCAGCAGGAAGTGGGTACGATTCAGTTGGCGCGCTTCCCCAACCCGGCCGGACTGGCCGCGGAAGGCGATAATCTGCTCAAGGCCACGCCGGCCTCGGGCAACCCGATCGTCGGCCGTCCGGACCTCGAGGGCTTCGGCAAGGTGAAACAGGGCATGCTCGAGACGTCCAACGTGGACATCGTCACCGAGATGGTCTCGATGATCGCGACGCAAAAGGCCTACGATTCCGCCTCCAAGGCGATCACGGAGACCAGCACCATGATGGATACTGCCAATCAGCTCGTGAAGTAGCTTTCACGCGCTTGAAGAGACGTGTGAGGAACTTCCTCGCCCGTCTCTTCGTCGTTCAGGGGAAGGCTCGCTTCCACGCTCGCGTTATGCAAATCACCGACCCGCAAGGTCCATCCGGGTTAGGCTTGGTATGAGGTCCAAAGGCTTGCGACAGCTAATTTTACGGATTCTTTGCTGTCTGATGCTCGTCGCGCTCGCCGCTCCGGCGCGCGCGAGCGAGCTCTCCGAGCCGCAGATCGTCGACTTCGTCACGCAGCAGGTGATGCAGCGCTATCAGGTGCCGCGCGCGGACGTGAAAGTCGACTGGATCGACAATCG
>DATNPP010000064.1:0-5699 GCA_036703175.1 Oscillatoriaceae cyanobacterium | reverse complement strand
GTGGCCGACTACATCGACTGGCATCGCGAATACGGCTACGAGGTGCGCGGCTTGCCCTTCGACGTCTGGAAGCGCGAGCTATTGAGCCTCGGCACCGAGCGGCTGCGCAAGAACGCGCTGTTCCCGTTCGTGGACTTCATTCGCGCGCTCTCCGAGGAGCAGGTCTACTTTCCGCCGACGGACAAGCGGCAGTTCCACGAGGCGATCGCCGACCTCGAGATCGAGGTGCCGTCCCAGCTCGAACTGCTCGATCGCTACACGCGCTACTTCATCGACTACGGCTACTACGCCAATCTGCCGTCCGGCCCGCGCAGCAAGCGCCCCAACGAAAAAGCCGTCGAGGTGCAGCCCGTCACCGGCCACCGCGGCGATTTGCTCGACGAGCGGGTGCGCTTCGACGGCGACAAGGTCGACGCCAGCGAGGCCTACTACGTGCTCTGGAACCAACCCGAGCAGGGCCGCTCGATGGTGGTGCGCTACGTGCTGCACAACGGCCCGATCGAGGAAGCGAAGATCGCCGAGGTCTGGTGCTGGTTCCGCGACGAGCGCCAGCCCAAGAACGACGTCGCGGTGCGCCAGCGCTACCCGCTCGGCCGCGCGGAGGTGCTCAATCAGGACGACGTGTATTTGCGCGTCGTGAACTCGGGCTACGGCCCGGAGCGCTGCTGGGGGGAGGTGAAAGGCCCCGAGGGCACGGTGCGCTGGGATCTCAAGCTGGACAAGAGCCAGGCCGTCGGCGTCGAGCGCGTGAGCGGCATGGATCAATTCGATCTCTACGCCCACTTCCAGTCCAACGGCTGCCGCATGGCGGTCTCGGGCGAGGTGGTCGTGAACGGCGATGCCTACGTGCTCGAGAAGCAGCTCGCGAGCGACGGCCACTACTGGGACACCAAGCACCTCAAGGCCTGGTCCTGGGCGCACTGCGCCAACTTCGAGGGCGATCCGGACTTTCTGTTCGAAGGCATCGGGGCGCGCTTCAACGACTGGACGCAGCCCTCCACCTGGCTCACGTTCGTCTACCAGGGCCAGATGATCCGCTCGAATCTGATCGACGCCTTCTACTACAACCGCGAGACGGACGCCGATCTGACGAGCTGGAGCTTCGTGGCCGAGCGCGGCGATTTGCGCTTCGTCGGCAAGCTCACGGCGCGGCCGGAGGATCAGATTCTGATCGTCCACGCGCTGCCGGACGACGAGTTTTTGTACACGCACATCACCTACTGCGGCGACATGACCGTGGACATCGAGCGCAAGGAAGGCGGGCGCTGGTGGAAGTTCGACAGCCGCGTGGCGCGCCGCTCGGCGTCGTTCGAGGTGACGCGCAAGGTCCGTAATCCCGAGGTCCTGCGCGAGTTCCGCATCGTGAGGGCCCGCTGATGGAAAGCACGCCAACGTCGCTCGTGGCGCTCGCCAAAGAGGCGCTCGCCTACTACGTTCTCGGAGACACCGAGGGCATGCTCGCGATGTTCGCCGAAGACGGCGTCGCGCAGATCCCCGGCGATCCGGCGATCGTGCCCTGGGCGGGCACCTTCGTCGGGCGCGAGCTCGCGCGTTTTCATGACTGCGTCAAAGACACGATGGACGTGTTCGAGTACCAGGTGCGCGCCTTCGAGCCGCACGGAGACACGGTGATCTTCCATGCGCGCGAGCGCGCGCGAGTGAAGCGGACGGGCAAGGTGTTCTACAACGCGCACGTCGGCTTCATGACCTTCCGTGGCGACAAGGTCGTGCGCTACCTGGAGTACGGGGACACCGGCGCCTATCAGGCGGCATTCACGGATTGAAGCCGGTCGAGATCACCTGGATCACCGATCGGGCGCCGGACGCGGTGCACGCGCTGGCGCTCGAATGGATGCAGGACGACGAGCGCCGACGCCACGATCGCTTCGCCTTCGAGCACACGCGCGCCGAGTACCGCCTGGCGCGCTGGCTCGTGCGCACGGCGCTGTCGCGCCACGCGCCGGTCGATCCGGCCGCCTGGCGCTTCGTGGCCAACGCGCACGGCCGCCCGGCCATCGCCGCGCCCGCGTGCGACTTGCGCTTCAATCTGACGCACACGCCCGGGCTGCTGGCGATCGCGATCGCCGAGGGGCGCGAGGTGGGCCTCGACGCCGAGGACGCCACGCGGCCCGGCGCGCTGGAAAGCATCGCCCACCGCTACTTCGCCCCGCGCGAGCTCGCGGACCTGCTGGCGTTGCCGGATGCGCACGCTCGCCGCGAGCGCTTCTTCGCCTTGTGGACGCTGAAAGAATCCTACATCAAGGCGCGGGGCCTCGGGCTCGCGCTGCCGCTCGATAGCTTCGCCTTCAGCTGGCAAGGCCAAAGGCTCGACTTCGCGTGCGACGCGCGCGCCGCAGACGAACCGGCGCGCTGGCACTTTCGCCAGTACCGGCCCACGGCGCGCCATCGCCTGGCGCTCGCGACGGAGCGTGGAAACGGGGACGCGCCCGAGCCGCGGCTGCGCTTCGTGCCGTTCACCTGAGCGCAGCGGGCGCGCATGCCGGTTTTCAATCCGGCCCGAATCGGATTCAATGAAGCTGCAGCCCGAAGCAGAACAGGAGATCCTCATGACCATCGCCCTCGTCACCGGCGCCAATCGCGGAATCGGCCGCGAAATCGCCAGAGAGCTCGCCCAGCGCGGCGTCCAGACGATCGTCACGGCGCGCGACGCGGCAAAAGCCGAGGCCACCGCCCGAGAAATCGGCGCGGCGCTGGGGCTCGCACTGGACGTGACCGACTCTGCGAGCGTGGAAGCCGCGGCACGCACGGTGCGCGAGCGCTTCGGACGTCTCGACGTGCTCGTCAACAACGCGGGCGTCGCGCTGGACGAGGCCGACGACGTGCTCGGCGAGGACGAGGCGCTCGTGCACGAGACCTTCGAGACGAACGTCTTCGGTCCCTGGCGCGTCTCCAAGGCCTTCTGGCCGCTGCTCGCGCCGGGCGGCCGCATCGTCAACATGAGCTCGGGCATGGGGCAGTTGAGCGATCCGGCCGAGTGGTCCCCGATCTACAGCATGTCCAAGACGGCGCTCAACGGCCTGACGGTCCAGCTCGCGCTGCGCGGCAAGCGCGATCGCATCGCCGTGAACGCCGTCTGCCCCGGCTGGGTGCGCACGGACATGGGCGGCCCCAGCGCGCAGCGCAGCGTCGAACAAGGCGCGGACACGCCGGTCTGGCTCGCGCTCGAGGCGCCGGCGGACTTGACCGGCAAGTACCTGCGCGATCGCCGCGAGATTCCCTGGTAGTCGCTTATTCGCGCTGAAGCGAGACCGGCCGGGAAACCCCGGAGCGATCGCTGAACGGCTACGCGGCGAGCGGCTGCGCGCCTGCTGGGCAAACGAGCGCCAATGCCGGAATCGGCGCGTTCGGCGGCCACGGCATGCAAACGCAGTTCCCGAAGAAGCGCCCGACGAGCGATTTTAAGAGTGCAAAAAAACTCAATTAGTGTTAAGATGTCTTTACAAAGCCCGCCCCCCATGCGCGAACCGTTTTCAGGGAGTTCCTTTTGGCGTTCGGCCAACCGATCACGAATCAATCGACCGCTCGACGCCGCTCCGCCGTTTCCGACGCGAAGGGGGCAGCCCCCGTCGAACAGGGCGGCAACGCGCTCTCCTTCCGCCGGGCGATTGGCCTGAGCGCCGCGCTGCCGCTCGCGTTGATCATCATGCTCTCGGCCCTGTTGAGCTGGCAGATCTGGCAAACCGGGCGAGCGCTTCGCTGGGTCGAGGACACACTGACCGTGCAAGCACGCGCCAATGCCGTGGCGCGCGACCTGGAGCAGATGGAGACGGGTCAGCGCGGCATTCTCGTGACGCGCAATCCCGAGTTCGGCGTTCCGTACGAAAAGGGGCGCACCCGAATCGGCGGCGAACTCGGCAATCTGGAATGGCTGGTGTCGGACAACACCCAGCAGTTGCAGCTGGTGCGCCAGATTCGGCAAACGGAGTCGAAATGGGCCAAGAACGCCCAGTACGAGGTCGCGCTGCGCATGGCGGGCGATCCGCGCTTTTTGGCTTACTTCGAGGCGGGCAAGGGGCGCCGGCTCATGGTGACTCTGCGCCAAGAGATCAATCTCTTTCAGGCCCGCGAGCAATCCTTGCTTCGAGCTCGCCAGGAGGCCTTCTGGCGCGATGCGGTCCGTGCCGGCGCGATCGGAGGCATCGGCCTCGTCGTCGTCGCGATGCTCGTCGGCGTCTTCGGCTTCCGGCAACTGCGCGCGTTCGATCGCGCGCACGAAGAGCTGAAACGCCGAGGCGCCGCCCTGCGCGAAGCGAACGATCAGTTGCTCCGTGCGGACAGCTACAAGGATGAATTTCTCAGCGTCGTCAGCCACGAGCTACGCACGCCCCTCAACTTCATCACCGGCTTCGCCTCGACGCTCGACGACGAGGTTCAAGGCCCGCTCAATCCGCAGCAGCACGAGGCGCTCACGAAGATCCTCTCGGGCTCCGATCAGATGCTCGCCCTGGTGGACAACTTGTTGGACCTGGCGCGCATCCAATCGGGCAAGCTCGATGTCGCACCGGAGCCGACGAAATACGCGACCCTCGTGCGCGACGCGCTCGACCACCTGCGCCCCCTCGCCCTGCGCGCGGGCGTGACGCTGCGGCTCGAGGCGACGGACGTCGGCAACCTGGAAATCGATGGGCAGCGCATCGCGCAGGTGCTCATCAATCTGGTCGGCAACGCGATCAAGTTCTCGCGGCCGGGGACGGAGATCCGCGTGTCCGTGCGAGTGCAGGGCGATCGCGTGATCACCGAGGTCGCGGATCAAGGCGTCGGCATCGCGGCGGAAGACCTGCCGAGGCTCTTCCAGCGTTTCGGCCAGCTCGACATGAGCAACACGCGCAAGGTCGGCGGCACCGGACTGGGGCTCGCGATTTGCCGCGCCCTGGTGGAAGCCCATGGCGGCGAGATTCACGCGTACAGCCAGGGCCTCGGCAAGGGCAGCACCTTCTCGTTCAGCCTGCCGTACGCCCCCGTGCCCGCGCCGATGCTTTCCTGAATCCGGCCATCGGGACACCAAATGACACGAGATTGGCGACGCTTCGCGATCACGAGGCGCCGACGCGCTGATCGGCCCATGAATCGCTGCAATCCCCTGACGGCAATGGGTTTCAAACCTTAATCCAGGCGTAATGCTTACTTTACCTCCATCCTTTCGTTTGTCACGCGTTTGTCACACGGACGCGTGACAAACCTCTTGTAGCCCACGGGAGTAGGCTGGTAGGAGGATTGGAGACCATGATTCAGAACTCGACGCTTCGACTGGTGGGTTACCAAGCGCGCCAGCAGTCCGGTGCCCAGGCGAGCGGCGGCGCCGCCCCGACCCCGACGGCGCCTCAAGCGGATACGGCCAGCTTCTCGGTGTCGGCGCCGCTGACGAACACGCAGGCGACGACGGACCTCGGCATCATCGAGGGCCAGCTGAGCAAGGTGCAAAAGGAGTGCCTCGCGCTCATCAAGTCGATGAAGCCGGGCTCGAAGCCCACCGGCACCCCCACGCCGGCGCCCGCTCCGAAGCCGGCCCCGGCCCCCCAGCCGGCCCCTGCTCCGAAGCCTGCGCCCAAGCCGGCTTCCGGGGCGAACAACGCCGAGATCGCGAAGCTCGAGAAGGAGCTCGCCGGCGTCCAGAAGCAAGCCACGTCCCTGATGGGCCAGCTGAAGGCGCTGTCGGGCAAGAAGACGACGCCCCCCAA
>DATNPP010000051.1:0-18406 GCA_036703175.1 Oscillatoriaceae cyanobacterium | reverse complement strand
ATCACCGGCCGTGCCGCCGCGGTAGCGCTTCCAGCGCGCCGGATCGGTGGTGTTGCGCCCGAGCACCACGGCGCCGCCCGGCCCGTACGCGACGTGCATCGCGGGGCCCCAGGGCAAGGGCTTCGGCTCGCCGCCGTCGCGCGGCACGCTGAAGAGCACGACGTCGCGCGAAAGCGGCTGGCGCGCGTTGGTGGCGAAGACGATCGCCTCGCCGTCGGGCGTCCAGGCCGCCACGAGGGCCGTCGCGCCCAAAAAGGTCAAGCGGCGGATCGGGCCGCCTCCGGCCGGCATGACGTAGACTTCGGTGCCGCCCTCTTCGCGCCCGGTGAAGGCGATCCAGCGGCCGTCCGGCGAGAGCACGGCATGCGTCGAGGCGCCCGACCCTGCGGTCAATCGGCTAGGGACCCCGCCTTCGACCCCCACGCGCCAGAGATCGTCCTCGCACGTGAAGACCAGCGAGTCGCCGTGCAGGGTGGGAAAGCGGAAATAGCCTTGCGTCATCGGGATCCTCCAGGATCCCCATTTTGCCATCCCTCGTCTGCTGGGTCAAACGGCTCCAGCCGGCTCCGTTTCAGGCCTTCGCCTAGTGCGCGGCCGACCCGAAGGCGAGCGTGGTGGCGACCACCGTGGTGCGGCTGTCGGCGATCGTCGCGCGAATCGTGGTCTGGCCGACCACGTCGCCTTTGAAGTTGCGGGCCTCGAGGCGCATCGCCACGGCGCCGCCCGGCAGGCCCTGGAACAGCACCTGGCCCTGGTCGGCCACGATCTGATCGGGCGTGGCCTCCTCGACGACGGGCGTCGACAGGGCCGCGCCCGTTAGCGTCACGCGAATGGCATCGACGCCGGCGTTGGCCGTCTGCGCGAGGAAGGTGTTGAATGCGCCGTCGAAGCGAACGGCGAGCTTGCCCTGCGGCTGGGCGACCGACGCGCGGCTCACCGTCACGGTCGCGGGGGCGATCGTGGCGGCCGGCGCCGCTTGCGTCGCGACGGTCACGGGCGAAATCGCGAGCGGCGTCGCGGCGTGTCCGCAACCGCACAGCATTCCCGCGCTCAGGAGCGCGAGGAACGACAGGCGGTGGCGGCTCGAAAACATGCGGCTTCTCCATGGAACCCTAAGAAACGGTTAAGATGATTAAGATATAGTGAAGGTTGGTTAAAAACTTGCGTGAAACGCCATCGGCCTTCCGCCGAAGCTTGGCGGAAGGCCGATGGAAAGACTGGAACGCGCTCAGCGCGCCGGAAAGAAGGCCTCGAGCGAGACGCGCACGTCGCCGGGATCGCCGCCGCCCAGCTTGGCGATGCCGTAACGCGCGAGCGGCACGCCCAGGTAGGCGCTGAGCGTCGCGCCGGTCGGGCCTCGCATGACGCGGTATTCGAGCGGCAGCCGGTGCGTGCGGCCGTCGAGGGCGATCGCCCCCTCGCCCCACCAGCGGGCCATTCCGCCGCGGCGCGACAGCAGATGGGGCTGCGCCAACTCGAGCGTCAGCATGCCCGGCAGAAAACGGCGCAGAAAGGCGGCGCCCAGCGGATAGTTGGTTCTGGCCTCCGTGAGCGGCACGTGCAGCACGAAATGCCCGGCGTCATCCAGCTCGCCGGCCACAGGGACCAGCCCCCACGCGCCGGGGGCCAGACCGGGCACGCGCACGTAGGCGCTCGAGCGCGCGGGATCCGCCTCGAGCGCGAAAGCCGGCGCGGCGATGGCCAAAAGAAGCGCGATCGCCAGGCCGGCACGGAACATGGGGCGGCGCTAGCCTTGCACGATCGGCGCGCCGGCGGCCTGCCAGGCGCGCCAGCCGCCCGCCAGGCTCAAGACGTTGGTGTAGCCCATGCGCTGCAGATTGTCCGCCGCGAGCGCCGAACGGAAGCCGCCGCCGCAGTAGAGCACGAGCGGCGCGTTCTTGTCCGGCACCGCCTGCTCGATGTCGCGCTCGATCACGCCGCGCCCCATGTGCACGGCGTCCTGCACGTGCGCCGCCTGCCACTCGCGATCCTCGCGCACGTCGACGAGCGTCAGCGGCTCGTGCGCGGCGCGCTTGGCGAGCACCTCGGGCACGGAGATCTCGCGCACGCGCGACAGCGCGTCGTCCACCAGGGCCAGGAATCCGGGCGAATGCTGCATGGGGCCATCCTTTCGCTATCGAACGATGGCCATCTTATGCTGGCTGAGCCGGAAGTTCAAGCTACTGGGAGCGATGGCGCGTCGCGTCCCAGAACGGCTCGTGGTAGGGCTGCATCGTGGGCTCGTCGGTTTCGGCAACGGGTCCCGGCACGATCTGCACGTCGCGGATTTCGGGCACGTCCGCCTGGGTGAAGTTGCGATGCCGGAAAGCCGCTTCCGAGCTGTAGCCGGGCGTGCCGGGAATGCGGGAATCGCCGTTCGCGTCGTCGTCGAGCCGCGGATCGCCGGTGCCGACCTTGTCTTGATTTTCGGGCATGGGAACATCTCCTCCTGCTTTCCACGATAGCGGAGGCGACGGCCGGAAACAACAATCGACGGGGGTTTTAGTCCAGCCGCTCCCCGAGAGCCCGCGCCAGCGCGTGCGCGATCGCCGGCTGGTCGTGATTCAGCGGCCCCGCCGTGAGCCCGCGGTGAATGGCGAGCGCGCCGCGGGCCTGGCCGGCCGTGTCGTCGAGCGGGAAGACGTACAGAAAGCCGATCGGTGCGCGCTGCGCGCCGCGCAGCAAATAGCGCTTGAACGCGTCCGGAAACGCGACCGTCTCGTCGGCGGCCAGCTCGCCCATCAGCAACAGCGGCTGATTGGCGGCGATCGCCTCGTCCAGAAAGTTCACGGTGGCGCCGCCCGTGAGCGCGGCGCCCGTCTCGGCGAGCGCCTGATCCGCGTCCGGTCCGGCGCCCAATCCCGGCCCCGGCACCAGCTTGCCGCTGTCCAGGCGAACGGTCAGAAAGGCGTCGCCGCAGCCCGATTCCAGCAGCAACTCGAGCGCGTGCTGGGCGGCTTGCTCGAACGACAGCGCGCCGATCTCGTTCGTGATCACGGGCGGCAGCTCGAACGGCGGGGGAGCCTTGAAGGGAATCGCGGTCAGCGGCATAAACTTCCTCTCGTGTCGCGCGACCGCCCCGCGGTCGCCGCATTTCAGTAAGATACGCCCGACGCCGCCGCTTGTCACGTTACCCCCGCTCGAACCGGGGTAGAAGAAGTTGGGACCCCAAAATGTCCAAATCTAAGAAAGGGGAGGTACGTGCGTATGGCTTATGACAGTAAATTTGGTTTCGAGGTGTTGAAGGCTCTGGTGGGTTCTACCCGCTAGGTACCGCAGCCCAGCCCCTTTCGGGGGATAAGCTGTAGGCGCGGATGGACCGACCACCCTTGCGCTGACGAATGGCCCGGCGATCGCGAGATCGCCGGGCTTTTAGCGTGTATTGGCGCCGTTGGCCGAATCGGCCGAAAAGATGGTTCACTTTGATGTTACGACGCCACAGCGTCTTTGGTTAGCATAAACGCATCCGCTCGTTTCAGAGCCACTCAACAACGTCGTTTCAATCAGGGAGGAACCGTGCCATGAAGCTCCTCGCCTTCGGAGCCCACCTCGACGACATCGAGCTCGCCTGCGGCGGCACCCTCGCCCGCGCCGTCGACAACGGCCACACGGTGCGCATGGTCGTGCTGAGCGAATCGGACTACGCGAACTACCGCGGCGAGGTCCTGCGCACCAAGAAGCAAGCGCTCGAAGAGGGCCGGGACGCCGCCAAGGCGCTCGGCGTCGAGGATCTCGTCGTGCTCAACAACGCCACCAAGGACATCCCCTACCACTCCGAGATCATCGAGCAGATCGAGGCCCAGATCGACGCCTTCGCGCCCGATTTGATCTTCACGCACTGGGCCTTCGACACCCACCAGGCCCATGTGGGCGTGGCGCTGTCGACGATCTCGGCCGCGCGGCGCCATCCCTCGGTGCTGATGTACGAGCCGATCAACCCCTCGGGCCGCTCCTACGTCGCTTACCGCCCGCAGCTCTACATCGACATCAGCACCTCGATCGACAAGAAGCTCGCCTCGCTCAAGGCGCACGTCAGCCAGTACCGCAAGTACGGCGAGAGCTGGATCGAGGCGATCCAGTCCCGCGCGCGGCATCGCGGCTTCGAGGGCGGCTACCACTACGCGGAATCGTTCGAGATTCTGCGCATGGGGCTCGCGATCTGACGAACTCAGCCGCCCGTGGCTCCGGGATTTTGCGTGCGCGCTTCTTCCCGCTCGGGAATCAGCTCGGTCGACACCGTGCGCGGCTTCGGTGCGTGAGCGCGCTCGATCGCCGCGGCCACGGCCGAGGCGACCTCCTCGGTCGACTTGGGCACCTGGGTCTGGGGGCAAATGTCCGCCGGTAGGGTGCCCTGGGACAGGACCTCGTCCACGGCCCTTTCGATCGCCGCCGCCGGCTCGGGCAGCAACAGGCCGTTTTCGAGCAGCATCGACGCCGCGCGAATGGCGGCGATCGGATTGGCCTCGTTCTTGCCCATGAGCGTGTCCGCCGCGCCATGGGCGGCCTGGAAGAGGCCCACGCAATCCGTGCCGATGTAGGCCGACGGGTGCATGGCGTACGAGCCCGTCAGGCCCATCGCCGTGATGCTCAAGAGATCGCCCAGAATCGCGTTCGTGAGCACCACGTCGTACTGGCCGGGGTTCTGCACGAGGTTGAACAGGAAGTTGTCGGCGTCGATGCGCTCGAGTTGGACGTCTTTGTACTCGGCGGCGATCGCCTCGACGCGATCGCGCCACAAAATACCGATCTCGAGCGTCTTGGATTGATCCACCGACACGACGCGTTTGGCGCGCTGGCGCGCCTGCGTGAACGCCAGGCGCGCCACGCGATCGATCTCGCCCGCGCTGTAGCTCACGGTGTTCGTCGCCGTCAGCGTGCCGTCGCCTTTCACGATGCCGCGCGGCGTGCCGTAGACCAGGCCCGAGGCGTTGTCGTAGACCATCAGCATGTCGATTTGCTGCAGCTCGCGCCGAAGCGGCGAGATCGCGCGCAGCACCGGATAGCACTGAATCGGACGCAGCGTCGCGTAGGTGCCGAGCCAGCTGCGCAGATTGAACACCGCCTGCTTGGGATGCTGCATGCTGGTCGGATGCTCCCAGCGCGAGCCGCCCACGGGCCCCAACAGCACCGCCTGCGAGGTACGGCAGACGCGCACCGTCTCCGGCGGCAACAAACGCCCGGTGGCATCCAGCGCCGATTGGCCGATGAGGGCCTCGTCGAACTGGAGCCCCAGGCCGAAGACCCGGTCGACGGTCTTGAGCACGCGCACCGCCTGCGCGATCACCTCGGGGCCGATGCCGTCCCCAGGCAACACCGCGATTTTGTACATGTCGCCCCTCCCCCGGAGCCAGTATGGTCCGCGGAAGCGGGCACGACAACAGACGAGCACGCTTTCGGAAAAACCCGTATTTTTGGCGCCGGGCGCGTCACGCGTGGTAAGATCGCTGTTCGTGCCGCGATGGCGGCGCCGATACGCTCGATTCAAGGAAGCAGAATGTCCCATCGCCTGTTGCAAGCGGCCGCCCGCAAACCGCTCGATCGTCCTCCGGTCTGGATCATGCGCCAGGCCGGCCGCTACATGCCCGAGTTTCGGGCCGTGCGCGCCAAGCACGACTTCCTCACGGTCTGCAAGACGCCCGAGCTAGCCTGTGAAGTGACGTTGCAGCCGCTGGGGCCGATCGGCGTGGACGCCGCGATCATCTTCTCGGACATTCTGATTCCGCTCGAGCCGATGGGCATGCCCGTGCGCTTCGACGACAAGGGGCCGCACCTGGACACGCCGCTGCGCCAGGCGGCCGACGTGGCGCGCCTGGTCGTGCCCAGTGCCCGCGAGACGGTGCCGTTTCTGGGGGAGGCGATCGCCATGGTCAAGCGCGAACTCGGCGACAGCGCCCCGCTGATCGGCTTTTGCGGCGCCCCCTGGACGCTCGCGGCCTACATGATCGAGGGCGGCGGCTCGAAGAACTACAGCCACATCAAGGGCTTCATGTACAACCAGCCCGAGGCCTTCGCGTCGCTGATGGACAAGCTCGTGGACACGCTCGTGGACTATCTGCGTCTGCAGGTCGAAAGCGGCGCGGACATCGTGCAGATCTTCGAGAGCTGGGGCGGCGTGCTCGGCCCCGACGACTTCAGGCGCTTCGCGCTGCCGTGGACCACGCGATTGGTGCGCGCGGCCAAGACGCTCGGCGTGCCGGTGATCCTGTACATGAACGGCTGCGGCCACGTGCTCGAGGAGCTCGCCGACACCGGCGCGGACGTGCTGGGCGTCGACTGGCGGCTCGATCTGGGCCAGGCCTTCGAGCGCGTCGGCGATCGCGTCGCGCTGCAAGGCAACATGGACCCGTGCAAGCTCTACGCGCCGCCGGAGGCCATCGAAGCCGAGGTGCGCCGGCTGCACGCGCAGGTGGCGGGGCGCCCCGGCCACATCTTCAATCTCGGCCACGGCATTTTGCCGGATGTCCCCGTGGCGCACGCTCAGGCCTTCGTCCGGGCAGTCAAGGAACTTCCCCATGTCTCACTCGTCCACTAATCAATTCGTTCCGCGCGAGCTGATCGCCAAGTACAACACGGCCGGCCCGCGCTACACGAGCTACCCCACGGCGCCCGAGTGGCGCAACGAGCTGCCGCTCGACGAGGCCCTCGGCATCATCGACGCGAATCAGCGCGAGCGCGCGGACACGCCGCTCTCGCTCTATGTGCACATTCCGTTCTGCCACAAGCTTTGCTACTACTGCGGCTGCAACATGCTCGTGACGAAGCAGCAGGACCTGGTGAGCCAGTACCTCGACGCCGTGATCGCCGAGATCGATCGCATGGCGAAGCGCCTCGACACGCAGCGCCGGCCGGTCGTGCAGATTCACTGGGGCGGCGGCACGCCGACCTACCTGAACAGCGCGCAGATCGCGCGGTTGTTCGGGGCGATCGCCGAGCGCTTCACGATCGCGCCGGACGCCGAGATCTCGCTCGAGCTGCATCCGCCCGTGACGACCTTCGAGCAGCTCGCGACGTTGCGCCGGCTGGGCTTCAACCGCGTCAGCATGGGCGTGCAGGACTTCGACCACGACGTGCAGGTGGCGGTGAACCGCATTCAGCCCTACGAGCAGACCCGCGATCTGATCGCGGAATGCCGCCGGCTGGGCTTTTTGAGCGTGAACACGGATCTCATGTACGGCCTGCCGTTTCAGACCGTCGAGAAGTTCAAGGCCACGCTCGCGAAGGTCGAGACGCTGCGCCCGGATCGCATCGCGCTCTTCAACTACGCGCACGTGCCCTGGCTCAAGAAGCACATGGCGATGATCAAGGAAGAGACCCTGCCCAAGCCGGACGAGAAGCTCGACATCTTCGAGTACGCGATCGCGGACCTCACCCGCCAGGGTTACCGCTACATCGGCATGGACCACTTCGCTCTGCCCGAGAACGAGCTGGCGACGGCCCAGGCCGACGGCACGCTGCGGCGCAACTTCATGGGTTACACCACCTGCGCGGACTCGGACCTGTACGCCTTCGGCGCCTCGAGCATCAGCGACCTCGATCGCGCCTATCTGCAGAACCAGCGCAACATTCACGACTACATCCGCCTGATGGACGAGCAGGAACTGCCGATCGTGCGCGGCATGGCGCTCAGCGACGATGATCGCCTGCGCCGTGAGGTGATCAATCGCCTCTTCTGCGTGCTGCGCGTCGACAAGGCCGAGATCGCGGCGCGCTTCGGCATCGACTTCGACGCGACCTTCGCGCGCGAACTGGCCGAGCTGGCGCCGCTCGCCGAGGACGGTCTGGTCGAGCTGAGCGACGCGGCAATCACCGTGATGCCGCGCGGGCAGGTGCTGTTGCGCAACATCGCCATGCCGTTCGACGCCTACCTCGCCAAGACGCCCGCGGGCGAACGGCGCTTCTCCAAGACCGTCTAGCCTCGCCCCCTCGCACCTTCATCGCACCAGGAGGCCCCGTGTTCCACTGGATTCTCGCCATTCACGTCATCGCGATCATCAGCTGGATGGCCGGCATGCTCTACATCTGGCGTCTGTACGTCTACCATTCGAGCACGGACGAGCCGAAGCTCCACGAGACCTTCCAGGTGATGGAGCGCCGGCTGCTGCTGTACATCACCACGCCGGCGGCCATTCTCGCGCTGTTGTCCGGCGGCACGATGCTCGCGATGAATCCGGCGCTGTTGACCGAGCCCTGGATGCACGTGAAGCTGCTCTTCGTGCTGGGCCTCTTCGCGAGCCACGGCATGGCCTCGTCCTACCGCAAGAAGCTCGCCGTCAATCCGCACGTGAAGCCGGACAAGTTCTTCCGCGTGATGAACGAGATTCCCACGCTGCTGATGATCGGCATCGTGATCATGGTCGTCGTCCAGCCCTTCGGGCACTGACAACCATTGCCCTGGCGGGAGAGGGATATTGGACCGCCGTCCAGGCGGGACAATCGGGAGAGGGACGGGGTGAGGCCAGTGCCGGTTTACGCCAGTTGGGATTTGCGAGTGGCTCGCGGTCGCCCCCTCACCCAGCCTCAGCCCCTGAACAGGGCTTCGGCATCCCTCTCCCTCCCTCCGGGGGAGAGGGCAATGCTTGAGTGCTTGGCGGATGCCTACGGGCCCGGATTCCAGCGGCTGACCAGCTTGTCCGGCGTCAGGGGCAGATCGCGCAGGCGCTCGCCGGTCGCATGGAAGACGGCGTTGGCGATCGCCGCCGCCAGGCCGCTGATGCCCAGCTCCCCCAGGCCCTTGGCGCCCAGGCTGTTGATCTGGTCGTCGTCCTCGTCGACCAGCAACACCTCGAGCTCGGGCACGTCGGCGTTCACGGGAATCAGGTAGTCCGCCAGATTGGCGTTCAGCACGCGCCCGTTGCGCGGATCACGCGTCGTCTCTTCCATCAGCGCCATGCCGATGCCCCAGACCGCCGCGCCGGCGAGCTGGGCGCGCGCCGTGCGTGGATTGAGGATGCGACCGGCGCCGAACGCGCCAACGTAGCGTGCCACGCGGATCGTGCCCAGGTCCGCGTCCACGCGCACCTCGACGAAGTGGCAACCGAACGCGCGCATCGCCTTGGGCAAGCGATCCTCGTCCTCGACGTCCAGATGGCGCTCGGCGGCCAGTTCGGGCACGCTCCGGCGCTGTAACAGGTCCGAAATCGCCTCGCCGCGCTCGGGCTCGCCAAGCGCGAAGAGGCGCCCGTCCGCAAGGCCGATCGCGTCCGGGTCCAACCCGGCCAGCGGCGATCGCCGATCCTCGCGTGCCATCGCCAGCAGCGACTCACGCACCGCCTCGGCCGCGCTCTTCACGGCCGGCGTGACGCTCGCCGTGGTCTGCGAGCCCGCGGACAGCGGCGCATAAGGCAGCGCCGTGTCCCCCAATCGCACCGCGCTGCGCGTGGCGCTCACACCGAGCACGTCCGAGGCCACCTGCGTCATCAGCGTGGCGATGCCGGTGCCCAATTCATGGGTCGCGCACTCGACGGCCACGCTGCCGTCCGCGCGCAGCCGCACGCGCACGGTGGCCGGCGAGCGCGAAGAATGCAGCGTCGCCGAGGCCATGCCCCAGCCCACCCAGTCGTGTCCCTCGCGCCGCATGCGCGGCCCCACCGGGCGCTCGTTCCAA
Source organism: Oscillatoriaceae cyanobacterium (assembly GCA_036703175.1). GTDB lineage: Bacteria > Cyanobacteriota > Sericytochromatia > S15B-MN24 > JAQBPE01 > DATNPP01. The sequence continues at coordinate 8,802 of DATNPP010000051.1, read as the reverse complement.
CCGAAGCGATCCGCCGCCCGCTCGTAACACACGACGAGCGACTTGCTGGACCAGGGCCGGCCCGTGGTCGGCTCGACGGGCGTGTCGTTGCGCAGCCGCAAGGTCACCGGATCGATGCCGAGCGCATAGGCGAGCTCGTCCAGCGCGGATTCCAGCGCGAACAGGCCCGTGGCGTCGCCCGGCGCGCGCATGAAGGTGGCGTTGTTGGTATCGAGCCGCACGACGCGCTGCCGGATCGCGACGTTCGGGCAGGCGTAGAGCACGCCTACCGAGCGGCTCACGGGCTCGACGTACTCGCTGAAGAAGGCGCACTGCGAGAGCGTGTCGTGGCCGTAGGCCACGAGCCGGCCGTCCCGCGAGGCGCCCAGTCGAACGTGCTGATGCGTCGGCGAGCGGTGGCCCACCACGCCGAAGAGCTGATCGCGCGTGAGCGCGAGGCGCACGGGTCGCTCGACCAGGCGCGCGGCCATCACGGCCAGCAGCGTGACGGGCCAGGTCTGGCCCTTCGAGCCGAAGCCGCCGCCCACGTAGGGGCAGATCACGCGCACGTTCGCCTCATCGAGACCGAGCAGATTGGCGAGCCGCGTGCGCACGCCCTCGACGAACTGGCTCGAGTCGTGCACCTCCAGGCGATCGCCCTCCCACCACGCGAGCGTGGCGTGCGGCTCGAGCGGATTGTGGTTCTCCTGCGGCGTGGTGTAAGTGGCGCTCACGCGCACGTCGGATTCCGCCCAGCCGGCGTCGAAGTCGCCGCGAAACTGGTTCACGGGAGAGCCCAGGAAGTTGCCCGGATTGAAGGCGTGGTCCTGCCAATCGAGCATCGACACGCGCGGCGGCAACGCCTCGGTATGCACGCGGACGAGCTCGGCGGCGCGCACGGCGGCCTCGGGCGTCTCGGCGATCGCCACCGCGAGCGCCTGGCGATCGTAGTGAATCCGGTCGTCCTGCAGCGTGATCGTCAGGCTCGAGAGGTCCAGCATCGGGCCGTGCAGCTTGCCGAGGCGCGGCGCGTTCTGATGGGTCAAAAATCCCAGCACGCCCGGGACGCGCTCGGCCTCCGAAAAGTCGAAGCCCAGAATTCGGCCGCGCGAGGTCGCGCTCGTCACGAGAGCCGCGTGCGCCATGCCGGGTGCCGTGAACTCGGCGGCGTAGCGCGCGGCGCCCGTGACCTTGGCGGGGCCGTCGACGCGCGCGAGGGGTTGCCCGATGCCCGTGCTCATGACGCATCTCCCAAACCGCACAGGCGCTCGAGGAGGCGTGCGATCGTGCGCCTGGCCAATGGCACCTTGAACGCGTTGGCCTCGAAGGGACGCGCCGCCGCCAGCTCCGCGTCCGCCGCACGCAAAAAGAGCGCCGGCGAGGCCGGTTGGCCCAGCAGCACGCGCTCGGCGGCATGGGCGCGCCAGGGACGGGTCGCCACGCCGCCCAGAGCCAACCGCACGTCGTGAATCACGCCGTCGCGCCAATCGACGGCCGCCGCGGCGGAGGCCAGCGCGAAGTCGAAGCTCGCGCGATCGCGCACCTTGAGGTAGCCCGAGCGCCGTGCGAAGGGCAACGGCGGCAGCCACACGCCGGTGATGAGCTCGTCCGGCGCGAGCGTCGTCGCGCGGTGCGGCGTGTCGCCCGGTAGACGATAGAAGTCCTCGAAGGAAACGCGGCGATCGCCGTGCGGCCCCTGCACTTCGACCTCAGCCTCGAGCGCCGCGAGCGCCACGGCCATGTCCGACGGATGCGTGGCGATGCAATGCGGGCTCGTGCCCAAAACGGCATGCCCGCGCCGGCAGCCGCCGATGGCCGCGCATCCCGTGCCCGGCTCGCGCCGATTGCAGGCGAAGGCCGTGTCGCGGTAATAAGGACAGCGCACGCGCTGCATCAGATTGCCGCCTACCGTCGCCATGTGGCGCAGTTGCGGCGAGGCGCCGGCGAGCAGGGCCTCCGCGAGCAGCGGGTAGGCCGCGCGCAGCTCGGCATGCGCCGCGACGTCGCTGTTGCGCGCGAGCGCGCCGAGCCACGCGCCCTCGGGCCCGACGCGAATCGACGCTTCCGGCAGCCCGTTGAGATCGACGACGGCCTCGGGGCGCAGCACGCCGAGTTGCATCAGATCGACCAGGCTCGTACCGCCCGCGAGGAAGACGGCACCCGGACGGCCGGCGATCGCCGCGACGGCGCCCTCACGGCTGGCCGCACGCGCGTAGGCAAAGGGTTGCATCAGGCGTGTCCTCCATCGCGCACCGAACGGATCGCGTCCACGATCATCGGGTAGGCCCCGCAGCGGCACAGATTGCCGCTCATGCCCTCGCGGATCGCCGCGTCGTCGGCCGCGCCCTCGGCCAACAAGCCCACGGCGGAGCAAATTTGCCCTGCGGTGCAGTAGCCGCACTGGAAGGCGTCCTGCGCGACGAAGGCGCGCTGCAGCGGATGCGGCGCCTCAGGAGTGCCCAGGCCCTCGATGGTGGTGATCTCGGCCCCTTGATGCGTCACCGCGAAAGACAGGCACGACAGCACGCGCCGGCCGTCGACGAGCACGGTGCAAGCGCCGCATTGGCCGTGCGCGCAGCCTTTCTTCGTGCCCATGAGCCCGAGATGTTCGCGCAGCGCGTCGAGCAACGTCACGTGGGCCGGCAGCGCCAACGGGTGGTCCTGCCCGTTCACGCGCAGAGTCAGCGGCAGGCGGCCGCTCTGAAACGCGCTGCCGGCTTCGGTGAAGAAGAGCGGGGGTCCCAGCCTGGCGGCAGGTGCTTTGGCGTCGGCCTCGTCCGGAGTCATGGCCCCTCCTTCGCTCGCTCGGTCTGACCGTTGTACCGCCCGGGCCGCTCGCGGACATTGGGCAGACTGAACAAGCCTGGGGGAGGCTTTTGTGCAACGCGCACGTTGATCGGGCGATCGCCTGTTAAGTGAGACTTAATCTGCCTGACGAACTTTTGACACACAAGCACGCTATATTAGTTCTGCACGTTTGGTCAGGTTCTTCTGTCCAATTGGTTCTCCTTATTTCTCCATCGACATGATTGCGCAGCACTTCCGAAATACTCGGAAATACTGCGCAATCAGCTTATATATGCAACTTCATGCCCTAAAGTATGTTCGCTTAATTCCGATTATTTGATCGCAGCCGAACTGCTCGGCTTTCCATCGACAGGAGCTTCACGCATGTCAGTCTCCAGCGTCTCTCCAGGCTCTACCAATCCCTACGTCAACGGCGCGAATCGCCGCCAGCAGTTCCTGCAGCAGCTGCAGGGCGACAACAGCCAGCAGGCCCAGACGGTCAAGAGCGACTTCGCCAAGATCGCGGCCGATCTGCAAAGCGGCGACTCGAACGCGCTCAAATCCGACAGCCAATCGCTGCATACGGCCCTGCAGGCCTATCGCCAGGCGAGCGGCGGCGGCCAGGTCCACCGCGGCCATGGCCACCACCACCACCACGATCAAGACCAGGACCAGGATGCGCTCTCCGCGACGTCGTCCACCCCCGACCCGAGTGCCCTCACGGCGCAAAATCCCCTCACGGGAAGCAGCGCGACGGACGGCTCGCAGGATCCGCTCGAAGCCCTGATGGCCCAGCTGCAATCCCAACAAAGCAACCAGTCGGGAACGAGCTACGACGCGAGCGGCATCAGCATCGCGCAGTTCATCAGCATACAGGCCTAGACCTGAAAGCGAACGGGGCACGCCACCGCGTGCCCCGTCGTCGTTTCGAATCGGCTACTTGAAGAGCTTGGCGAGCCGGTGGAAGAAGCTCGTCGAGGCCGGCGGCGGCTCGTGGCCTTCCTCGGGCTCGTCGAGCAGGCTCGCGAGCATGTTGATGCGCCGCGTCGAGGGCGAGTACGGAAAGGCATTGTAGAAGGGCTGTTGCTGCAACACCGAGCGGCTGATGTTGGGGTCCTTCTCCAGGCAGGTCAGATAGCTCACCTCGATGTCGAGGAAGCGGTTGACGATCATGATCAGCTTCTGCGCGACGGCGCGGGCCTCTTGCTCGGATTCGACCATATTGATGAGCAGTTGCACGCGGGCGAGCGGGTTGTGCTGGTCGATCGACTTGATCAAGCCGTAGGCGTCCGTGATGGCCGTGGGCTCCGGCGTGGTGACGACGAGAATTTCGTTGGCCGCGAGCACGAAGTTGAGCACCGCGCGCGAGATGCCGGCGCCCGTGTCGACCAGAATGAAGTCCGCCCGGTGCTCGAGCTCGCGCAGCTTCTTGATGAACTTCTCCAGCGCGGTTTGATCCAGATCCGCCAGATCCGCGATGCCCGAGCCGCCCGGCACGATCTCGAGGTACTCGTTGTAGGGCAGCAGAATCTCTTCGAGCGTCTTCTTGCCGTCGATCACCTCGGCCAGATTGGCCTTGGGGCTCACGCCCAGAATCACGTCGACGTTGGCCATGCCCAGATCGGCGTCGAAGAGGATCGTCTTCTTCTGGCGCTTGGCGAGCGCGAGCGACAGGTTCACCGTCACGTTGGTCTTGCCGACGCCGCCCTTGCCCGAGGTCACCACGATCACGCGCGCGCCGGTGCTCGAGGGGCTCACCAGCGGGCCGGTCACCAGTCCCGGCACCGGGGTGGCGACCTGCTGGCTCATCAGCTCGCGGAGCTTGTTGGCTTGGTCGCTCATACTAGGCCTTGAGCTCCTGAATCAGCATACGGGCCATTTCGGTGCTGTCCGCGATCATGATGTCGTCCGGCACGCTCTGGCCCGTGGTGATGTAGGAGACGGGCAAGCCGGTCTCGTGCGCGATCGAGATGATGCCGCCCACGGCGTCGGTCTCGTCGGTCTTCGAGAAGATCAACCGATCCACGCCCGTGTTGCCGAAGTTGCGCACGATGCGCTTGAGGTCGGCCAGGCGCGTGGTGCTGGAGAGCACCAGGTGCGTCTCGCGCTTCGGGCTGATGTCCAGAAAGCTCTTGAGCTCGTTGAGGTGCATGCGGTTGTAGGGGCTGCGGCCGGCGGTGTCGATCAGGATCATGTTCTTCTCCTGATGGGTGCGCAGCGCATCCTTGAGGCCTTGCGGCGTCAGCACCACCTCGACCGGCAGCCCGATGATGTCGCCGTAGGTCTTGAGCTGCTCGATCGCCGCGACGCGGTAGGTGTCGATCGTGAGCATCGCGAGGCTCGCCTCGCGCGCGAGCGTGAAGTTGGCCGCCATCTTGGCGAGCGTGGTGGTCTTGCCCACGCCGGTGGGCCCCACCAGCGCGACGATCTTCTGCTCGCCGGGCACCGGCTTGAGCGGGCCGGCCGTCTGAATCAGGCCGCTGATCGGGCTCTCGAGGGCCTCGACCAGCAACTCGTAGCTCTTGAGGTGCGGTTGCTCGTTCTGAAGATAGACCACCAGCCCGCGGGCGATCGAGGGATCGACGTCGCGCTCGCAAAGCTTGTCGTAGACCTTTTGCAGCAGGGTCGGGAACTGCACGGGATTGCGCGGCTGGTTCTCGAGCTGGCCCACGATCGTGATGAGCATGCCCTTGAGGTCGCTCACCGTGCTCTTGAGCTCCTGCACCTCGCCGGCCAGCTTGTCGTTGTCTTCGAGCAACGCCACGGCCGCCGGAGCGGCGACGGGCTGCGTTTCCAATGCCGCGGCGGGACGCACGTGCGCCTCTTCCATCACGCGGGGCGCGGGTGCGGGCTCCTGGCGGGCGTACACCAGCTCGGGCCTCGGCTCGGGCTTGGGCTCGGGCACGCGTGCGGTCGCGTAGGGGCCGAGTTCGACCGGCTCGTTCGAGCGCGATTCGGCGCGCTGACGCACCACGGCGAGCGCCTCGGCGGCCAATTCGGCCTTCTCGCGCTCCCAGTCGTCGCGCTCGCCGCGATCGCGATCGTTCTTCTTCTCCTCGCGGCCTTCCTTTTCGCCCCCCTTGGGGTCGATCGCCGCGAGCACCTCGACCATGTCCTGGGCGAAGAAGCCCAACACGCCGCCACGCTTGAACTTGCGCGTGTGCAGAATCACCGCGTCGGGACCGAGGTCCACCTTGATCTTCAAGATGGCCTCTTGCATGGTCGCTGCCGTGTACTGCCGGATCTTCAAGGGCGTCCCCTTTCCTCGAGGTCGACGGGTGCCCAAATCAGCCAACCAGGCTCATCCGGACACATCCGATCCAGCCCAGTATACCCGCGGCGGCAGCGTACACATAATACGTGCATCACAGACGCAATAAAACGTAATGCGCGCAGGCGCCTGCACGTTTTCCGCTCGCCCGCTTGGGCGAGGGGCCCTCAATCAGCTTTCGTGCTGGCGGCGGCTGAGCGCGTCTTTCAGCAGCGAGCCCGCAGTCTCGGCGGCGGAGGGCTGCGCGGAGAGCTGATTCTCGGCCTTGATGGCCAGATAGATTTCCTGTCGGAAGACCTTCACGTCGCGCGGCGCCACGATGCCGAGCTTGGCCGTGTCGCCCTTGGTCTCCAGCACGATGACCTCGATGTCGTCCCCGATCATCACGCTCTGGTTGATTTTGCGACTGAGTACGAGCACGCTTGACTCCCGACGGACTCGCCGTCAGGCTTGATTGTACACGGTACCGGCGTGCTAGACCAGCGCGGGTTTCTCGGGCTCGACCGTGTCGGGCAAAAGGCGCTGTCGGGCCGTGTAGCCGCTGTCGTGCATCACGACCTGCATGCCGAGATGCTTGTCCGCATTCAACACCAGCGGCCCGAGCAGATTGATCGTCATCTGCGCGGGATCCTCGGGCACCACCACGAGGCCCAGCACCGCGACGTCCTCGCCCGCGTGGTGGTCGAGCACGCGCAGCTCTTCGGGCGTCAGCGTGACCTCGTAGGTCGGAAAGAAGAGGGTCGGATCGACCACCAGAAAGGCCAACGTCGGATCGTCGACGCTCTGCATCCAGCGCATCGGCGCGACCTGGTCGCTGTCGATCAGCACGAAACGCTGACGCGTCTCGAATCCGAGCAGGCCGAGCGGAAAGTGGATGATCCGCTCGGGAGCCACCTCGAGAGAGCCGAAACGACGCGTCGAAATCTGCATGGCGCTCCTACTTCAAATAGTCGACGAGGGAAAGCGGCAACGCCCGCGCGGCGACGGCGAGAGCCGCCTGGTACGCCGCTTGCGACTGGTTGAGATCGAGCGTGGCCTTGGCGATGTCCGTGCTTTGCGTGTCGTTGAGCAAGCTCTGCAGATTGATCTTCTCGTCGCTGAGGCGCGAGTTGGCGGTGTCCAGGCGCGCGAGCGTGCCGCCGACCTGCGTGCGCGCCTCGCTCATGCTGGTGATGAACTGATCCATCTGCGGCAGCGTCGAATCGCTGATGTCCGTGGTGTTGGTGCCGGACTCCAAATAGCCCGAGAACTGATCGATCATCGCGAAGACGCTCGTGGTGTCCGGCGGGGTGGTGTCGCCGAAGACCGAGACGCCCGTGACGTTGTACTGCACCGTGATGCCCTGGCCCACCTCGGTGGTCAGCGCGCCGGTGTCGTTCGGCGAGAGCGTGACGTCGGTCGGCGGATAGGGCTGGTCCTGCGTCTTGATGCCGCCGAAGATGAAGCGCCCCTGCACCTGCGTGTTGCCCAGGTCGATGAGCTGGCTCTTGAGCTGCAGCACCTGCTGATTGATCGCGTCGCGATCCGGCTGTTCGAGATCGCCGTTCTGGCCGCGCACCGCGAGGTCGCGCAGCTGCTGCATCACGTTCAGCACCGAGTTCATGGTCGAGTCCGTCACGGAGAGGTAGTTCTTCGCGTTGTCGATGTTCGTCTGGTACTGCGCGTTCTGGCTCAAATTCTCGTTGAGCACCATCGCCCGCGCGTTGGCCGTCGGATCGTCTTGCGGCAGGTGAATGCGCACGCCGGTGGAGATATCCTCCTGCGTCTGATCGATGCGAACCTGATTGTTGTTCAGGTCCACCAGCGATTGAGCCATCATGTAGTTGTTGCTGATGCGCATCGCGGCTCTCCTATTGGATGTTCATGAGCGTTTCGAGCATCTGATCGATCGTCGACATGACGCGCGCGGAGGCCTCGTAGGCCTTTTGGGCCGTGACGACGTTCGCCATCTCCTCGTCCGAGTTGACGCCCGAAATGGACGATTGCTGCTGGGTGATCGTCTGCACGAGCTGCTGCTGGGTCGTGAGCTGGTTGCTCGATTGCTGGCCCTGCGTGCCGGCGCTCGTGATGATGTTCTGGTAGAAGCTGTCGATGGTCGCGTTGCCGAGGCCGGCCTGTGCCTGGTTCTGCAGATCGGCGATCGCGAGCGCGGCGCCGCCGTCTCCCGGGCCGCCCGAGAGCGAGCCGGGATCGTTCGTGGCGGCGGCGATCAAACGGAGGCCGTCCGGCGGCGCCATGATCGCGGGGTTCACCTGCATATCCGACGCGTCCGTGCCGGTGAAGAAGGGCAGGGTCGTCACGCCGTCCAATCCGAAGCTGGCGCTGTGAATCGTGTTGACGGCCGTCATGAGGTTGCTGGCGAGGCTGTTCACGTCGTTGATGAACCCGCCCGGCTGCGTGTCCGAAAGCGTCGTGTTGCGCAGGTTCAGCAGCGCGTTGAGCTCGCCGCCCGTCACCTGGGCCTGCTGGCCGGTGGGCGCGTAGTTGATCTGGAAGAAGCCGTTGGCGAGCACCGGGGCCGCCTGCAGTTGGAAGGAGTTGTTCCCGTTCACCAGCGGCTGGCCGTTCAGGAAGACGTTCAGCGCGCCCGAGGTGGGGTCCTCGACCACGTTGATGCCGAGCTTCTGCGACAGCTGGTTGATGGCCTGATCGCGTGCGTCTTGAAGATCGTTGGGGCTCATGCCCGCCGCCACGCCCGTGGTGACCTGCTGATTGAGGCTCGCGATCTGCGCGGTCAACGTGTTGATGTCGTTCACCTCGGATTG
>DATNPP010000042.1:0-3350 GCA_036703175.1 Oscillatoriaceae cyanobacterium | reverse complement strand
GCATGTAGAGGCGGCCGCGCTCGATCGTGAACTCGAGGTCCTGCATGTCGCGATAGTGCTTTTCGAGGCGGTTCGCGATCTCGACGAACTGGGCGTACACCTCGGGCATGTCGCGCTCGAGCGAACTGATCGGCTGCGGCGTGCGCAAACCGGCCACGACGTCCTCGCCCTGGGCGTTCAACAGATACTCGCCGTAGAGCGCCTTCTCGCCGGTGCTGGGATTGCGCGTGAAGGCCACGCCCGTGCCGGAGTCGTCGCCCATGTTGCCGAACACCATCGCCTGCACGTTCACGGCCGTGCCGAGGTCGTGGGCGATCTTGTGGTGGTTGCGGTAGGTGATCGCGCGATCGTTGTTCCAGCTCTTGAACACGGCCTCGATCGCCATGCGCAGCTGCGCCTTCGGCTCGGACGGGAACTCGATGCCCAGGTGGTTCATCACCAGGTTCTTGTAGGCGCCCACGATCTCCTTGAGCGTCTGGGCGTCCAGCTCGGTGTCCGCCTTCACGCCCAGCCGGCGCTTGAACTGCTCGAGCAGGTGCTCGAAGTTCTCCATGCGGAAGTTGAGCACGACGTTCGAGAACATCGCGATGAAGCGGCGATACGCGTCGTAGGCGAAGCGCTCGTTGCCGGTCTGCTTGATCATGCCGGCCACGGTCTCGTCGTTGAGGCCGAGGTTGAGAATCGTGTCCATCATGCCGGGCATCGAGAACTTGGCGCCCGAGCGCACCGAGACGAGCAGCGGGTTTTCGGGATCGCCGAAGCGCTTGCCGGTCGCTTGCTCGACGGTCGCGAGGGCTTTCGTCACCTCGTCCCACAGCTCGGCGGGCGCGCGCTCGCCGAGGGCGTAGTACTCGGTGCAGACGGTGGTGGGAATCGTGAAGCCCGGGGGCACGGGGAGGCCCGCGTTGGTCATCTCGGCGAGGTTGGCGCCTTTGCCGCCCAGCAGGTCCTTCAGCTTCGCGTTGCCTTCCGCGAAGAGGTAGACCCGCTTGGTGCCTCGAGCGCCTTCGGTCGAGAGCGAAGCCGGGGTGGTCATGCGAACAACTCCTTTCGGTGAGTCATAGCCAGAATTTCGGAGGCGGTCTCCTCGATCGCCTTGTGGGTGACGTCCACGACGGGACAGCGCAGCCGGCGGAAAATCGAATCGGCGAAAGCCAGCTCATCCAGAATCTTCTCTTGTTGGCCGTAAGCGCTCTCCGGCGGCAGGCCCAAGTTCACGAGACGCGTCTGACGAATTTCGGTCAGCAGGCTCGGCTTGACCGTCAGCCCGATCACGCGGTCCGGCGGCAGCTCGAAGAGCTCCTTGGGCGGCTCGACGCCCGGCACCAGGGGCACGTTGCCCGCCTTGATGCCCTGGTTCTGGGCCAAATACATGCACGTCGGCGTCTTGGACGTGCGGCTCACGCCCGTCAGCACCAGCTCCGCGTGCAGCAAGCCCGAGGGCGACTTGCCGTCGTCGTACTTGATCGCGAAGTCGATCGCGTCCATGCGCCGGAAGTACTCCTCGTCCTTGGCGTGCACCAATCCCGCCTCCTGGCGCGGCGTGGCCTCGAGGATGTCCGAGAGCGTGATCATCAGCTGCTGCATCAGATCGACCGTCGGCATGCCCTGGCGCCGCGCCTCGGCTTCGAGGGTGTTGCGCAGATCCTGGCGCACCAGCGTGAAGGCGATCACGCAGGGGCTCTGCGCGGCCAGCTTGACCATGTTCACGACCTGCTGGACCGAGGTGACGCGCGGCAAGCGCACGATGCGCACCGGCAGGCCCTGGAACTGGCTCACCACCGCCTTGGCGACCATCTCGGCCGTCTGGCCGCTGGCGTCCGACACGGTGTAGACGATCAGCGGACGATCGGCGGTGATCTCCTGGTTGAACACACAACCTCCTTGGCAGCATCGGCAAGGGGAACGCCGTCCCGGATTATACCTTGCGGTCGGGCGTCTGCGCCAGTCCGCCGCGCCGCGATCCGACGGCCGGATCGGCCCTGTGCACGGCCTGGCCTCGAGCTTCACAAAGTGATACAATAGGCGATGGCGCAATGGCGCGCCTGCACGCCAGTCAACCAAGAACGCATGCTCGATACCGACGACCTGAATCAAAAATCCCTCGAAGCCGCGCTGGCGCAGTTGAGCGCGGAGCGGGACGCGCTGCGCGATGAGCTCGCGAGGGCCTCGGCGGCGATCGCCGAGCAGCGCCAGGCCGAAGCGGAGCTCTCGGCCGCCAAGCGAAATCTGCAGGGCGTGCTGGACTCGGCGACCAGCGGCATCGTCGCGGCCCAGGCCGTGCGCGACGCGCAAGGCCGCATCGTGGACTTCCGCTTCACGCTCGCCAACCCGATGAGCGAGAGAATGCTCTTCCGCACGGCCTCGGAGATGATCGGCCGCACGTTGCTCGAGCTTTTTCCGGGAAACGTCGAATCCGGGCTGTTCGAGCGCTACGTCCACGTCACCGAGACGGGCGAGCCGATCGAGGTCGAGACCTTCTACCACGACGCCCGGCTCGAGTTCTGGCTCAACGTCTCGGCGGTGCGCGTGGACGACGGCGTCGCGATCACGTTCACGGACATCACGCATCGCAAGCAGACCGAGCGCGAGATCGAAAAGCGCAGCAGCGAGCTGGCCCGCGAGAAGGCCTTCGCCGAGCGCATCATCGCGAACGTCAACACCGGCGTCTGCTATCTCGATCGCGAGCTGATCTTCCGCGTGGCGAACCCCGTCTATTGCAACTTTCTGCAGATGCCCCGCGAGCAAATCCTCGATCGTTACCTTTTCGACGTGGTGCCAGGCGGCGAGGAGACGATTTTGCCGATCTTCCGTGCCGCGCTGGACGAAGCAAGGCCTCATTACGTCGAGGCCTTGCCGTTCGCGTACTACACGCCGGAAGGCCACAAGCGCATGACCTACTGGGACGCGACCTATTTGCCCATGAAGCGCGCGGCGGACGGCGAGGTCGAGGGCGTGTTGGTGCTGGCGAACGAGGTGACGGAGCGCATCGAGAACCAGCGCTGGCAGCGCGAGCGCATGGCGACGCTGCAGCAAATAGCCGCCCAGCGCGAATTCGCCGAGCGCGTGCTGAACAACGTGCCGGCCGGCGTCGCGTACCTCGATCGCGAGCTGGTCTTCCGCTTTTCGAACCCGGTCTACGCGCACTTCATCGACAAACAACCCGAGCAAATCGTGGGCCGCTACCTGGACGACGTGCTGCCCGGCGCCGTCGAACAAACCGGCCCCTGGCTGCACCAGGTCATGGCGACGGGCCAGCCCTTCGAGAACACGAATTACCGCCTCACCACCTACGAGAGCGGCGGGCGCGAGCGCTACAGCTACTGGGACTTCATCTATTACCCCGACGA
>DATNPP010000663.1:0-16470 GCA_036703175.1 Oscillatoriaceae cyanobacterium | reverse complement strand
GGGCGCCGCCGAGCAAGAGCCGGCGGAGCTGGTGTACCACGAGCAGGACTTCTTCGGGCAGGTCACGGCCTCGAGCTTCCGCTTCGGTGCCGCATCCTGAATCACTCATCATATGAGCACAACGCGCGCCCCCTCCCCCTCGCGAGGGGGAGGGACGCCGAAGCCCTGTTCAGGGGCTGAGGCTGGGTGGGGGAGTCTCTTTGCGGACCGCCGAAAGACTCCCCCACCCCGTTTTTGCCCCTGGACGGGGCTCAAACATCCCTCCCCCTCGCCCGGGGGAGGGGGCGTTAGCTGGCGAGCGCCTGCTCGAAGTCAGCGAGGTCCTCGCCACTCACGCGGAAAACTTCCTCCGCCTCGAGGTCCTGCATCATTTCGTGGCCCGAGCGCTCGAACCAGACGGTGCGCTTGTCCGTGCTGCCCAACTTGTCCTCGAGCACCTTCGGCACGATCGGATGCGCGACCGTGTCCTTGCGCGCATGCAGAATCAGCACCGGCATCTGTACCTCGCCCAGCCGTCGCTCGGTCTCCGACGCGAAGTTGAGCAACCGCGAGAAAGTGTCCGTCGGAAAGCGCTTGTAATTGGTACAGGCCTGCGCGCGCGACTGATCCGCGAAGCTCGGAGGCGAGTCCCAATAAGGAAAGAGCAACTTCAACAAAGGCGTGAGATGCGCGAGCGGATCCGCGCAGCGCATGAAGGTCCCGACGAGCACCAGGCCCGCGACCTCTTGCGGATGCGCCACCGCCACGTTCAGCGCGACCAAGCCGCCCATCGAGAGGCCCACGACCACGGCGCGATCGCACTCGCCGAGCAGGTCCTTCAGCGCCGACTCGGCATCTTCGACCCACTCACGCGGCTGGACGCCCTTGAGATCCTCGGGACGCGTGCCATGACCGCGCAATACCGGCATGCGCCACGGCAAGCCCAGTTTTTCCACCGTCGGCACCAGCCCGCGGACCGTGTCGAGGCTGCCCGTGAAGCCGTGCAGGATCAACACGCCCAGTGCCTTCTTCTCAGCCATCGCAGCCTCCTTCTCGGGGCTTCTCCCCAGCCGTATGGTAGCAGATCCGAACGAAGAAGCGCCCGTTGCGGGATTGAGCGAATCTGGTTCAATTGTAAAGATATTTGAAGCTGTCCCATGTGGCCGAAAATTTCGCGAGCACTTTGGGAGGTTTGCCGATACCCCGGCCTGACGCATGCAGTGTAGGATACCTTTGTTCATAAAACTTTACACGAAAGAGGTGCGAGGATGATTGAGGCGGAAGTTCATCGCAACGACCAATTGCTGATGCAGCGTACCTATTACGAGCCCTCTCTCTCGCTCGAAATGGTGCTCAAGCAGCTGGAAATGTACATCGTCAACGAACAGCTGAACACGGCGGGCGAGTGCCTGCTCCGCGTCCGCTTCAGCAACCTCTCGAAGGCCAGCTGAGCTTCGAGGCCCGGACTTTCACCCGGGCCCGCTCAGCGGAAGTGCTCGAAGTCGCCATCGCCCGGAAGCTCATGCGGCTGGTCGTCGGGTCCATTCATCCAGACCCGACCCGGACCCTCGATAAGCGCGCCGATTTGCAGAAGCGGAATGCCGATGCGGGAAAGCGCGGCCTCTAGCGCCGGAACGTCGGCCGGAGCGATGGCGCCCACCAAGTTGTAATCCTCCCCTCCGGTGAGGGCCCATACGCGCGGGTCGATAGCCGCTTGTGCGGCGATCGACCGCGTGGCGGCCTGGAGCGGAAGCTGCTCCAGGCGCACGTCGAGCCCGTTCGCTTCGGCGAGCAATCGCGCGGAGCGCGCGAGCCCGTCGGAGTTGTCGAGCAAGGCGACTCTCACTCCGAGCCCCGCGATCGCCCGTGCGGCGTTCAGCTGGGGCTTCGGTTTCCGCTGCGCGTCGAGCGCGGCGTTCACATACTCCCGATCGAGCGAGTTCGCTCGGTCGGGATTTTCCATGCACCAGAGCCCCGCCGCCGCGAGCCCGCACGGGCCGGTGACGAAGAGGCGATCGCCCGCGCGCGCGTCCGAGCGCAGCAGCGGCCGCGCGGTTTCGCCCACGACCGTCACCGAAATCATCACGGGACCCGGCGAGCCGACCGTGTCGCCGCCCGCGAGACGCGTGCCCGTGGCCCTGGCCAGCTCGTGCAGGCCGGCGTAGAAGCCGAGCACCCAATCGGCGTCGGTATCGCCCGGCGCCGCGAGGCCGATGACGGCCCAGCGCGGCGTGCCGCCCATGGCCGCGATGTCGCTGAGATTCACGGCGAGCGCCTTCCAGCCCAGATCCTCGGGACTGGTCGTGTGGCGGCGGAAGTGGACGCCCTCGATGAGCAAATCGACCGTCGTGAGCGCCTTGGAGCCGGGCGTCAGCGTGCCCACGGTCGCGTCGTCGCCGATGCCGAGAAAATCCGGAGCATCCGGAAATTCCGGATTTGCCGCGCCATAGCGCTCGCGCAGGGCGGCGATCAATCCCCATTCGCCCAGCTCGGCCAGCGTCGGCATTGCTTTCTCCTGATTTTAAGTGGGAATTGACAGTCTCTTAAGCAAGATCCGTCGGGATTGGTCGGATAAGAAATCAGAGCCCCATGCGGCTCATTATAGCCCCTGCGATCATCAGGAAGCCCGACTTGTTCCGATCCCGCGCCCTTATTTGCGTCATGAGCCTCGCTGGCATGCTGCTGGCGGGTTGTGGCGCGGCGCCCGGCTCGGCAAGGTTGCTCTCGAACGGTTCCGCCGCGCAACCCCTCGGAAGCGGTACTCAGCCGACACTCTGCGCCCGCCCGGACGGCAGCCTGGTGGTGGCCTTCGTCGGCGCCGACTCGGGTAATCGGAAGATTTACTGGTCTGAATCGAGCGACGGCAAGATTTGGGGAAACCCGCGAGCGCTCGACTCCCACCCATTCAGCGATCAATCGCCGCGCCTGGTCGTCGACGCCCAGGGCGTGCTGAACCTCTACTTCGCCTCGAACCGCGACGGCCAGAATTTCGAGATCTACCACTCGAAGCTGGTGAGCGGCGCCTGGCAGGCCCCCGAGGAGATTCCGGGCTTCGACGGCGTCGAGAGCCTGGCGGTGGTGAACGCGAACGGCAAGACCCTTCTCGCGGCCCAGCAGCTGATGGTAGGCCTGACGTCGGCCGTGAGCACCGACGGCACGCACTTCGGCACGCCCGAGACGGTGACGGGCCCCGGTGCGGATCCCTCGCTGACGATGCTGCCCGGCGGCAAGGCTCTGATTGCTTACACGGACGACCAGACGGTCGACGTGCGCACCTGTACTCCGGGCGGTGCCTGGAGCGACGCGACCGACGCCGCCGACGGCGCCGACGCCGTGCGCGAGACGACGCTCGCCTTTACGGGCGATCGCGGCGAGTTGATCTACGCCGAGCGCACGCCGGACGGCTACGTGCTGCGCGAGCGCCATTTCGATGCCGAACTGAACTTTACGGACGCGGATCTGCCTGTATCTCCGGATGCGCGCACCCCGAGCCTGGCGGTGGACCATAACGGGAAAATCAGCCTGGCGTGGGGTATGAAGGACAATAGCGGTCAAACGACGATCGCGCTTACCGTCCTGGGAGATCGTTAACCATGGCTATTTCCAAGGGTCACTAAGGAGGACACGACGGTGAGCATCCTGCTAGAGCGCCAAAACCCGGCCAACCAGATGATGGGCGAGATTCTGATCGCCCAGCAGTGGATCACGCCGTCGCAGCTCTCCAAGGCCCTCGACGAGCAGCGCCGCACGAACGAGCGCCTCGGCGGCATCCTCGTGCGCCTCGGCTTCCTGTCGGACATGGAGCTGAACTTCATTCTGGCGGAGCAGAAGGGCAACACGATCACCGGCGACTCGGACAACGTCCAACTGCGCCTGGGCGACATCCTGCGCAAGTCCAAGCGCGTGGGCCAGCGCGATCTGGCGATCGCCGTCGACGAGCAGAAGAAGACCAACGAGAAGCTGGGCACGGTGCTGACGCGCCTGGGCCTGCTCTCGCAAGAAGAGCTCGACGCCTGCCTCGCCTGGCAGGACGGCTTCAAGGAGTCCGATCCGCTGGCGGTACGATTGCTGCTCGGTGAAATCCTGATCGCTTCCAAGCGCTTGAACCGCAAGCAGCTGGCCGATGCTCTGGCGAAGCAGAAGCTCTCCAAGAAGCAGATCGGCCAGATCCTGATGGAGTGCGGCTTCGTCAACAAGTTCGACCTGCGCAACGCGCTCAAGATTCAAAGCAAGGTGGTCGCGGCCAGCCTGCTCGCGATGGTCGGCATGATGAGCCTCACGGGCTGCGGCGCGCCGACGACGGAGCAGGCACAGCTCGGCTTGTCGCAGTACGGCCAACAGGTCGCCTACCACACGCCCGGGCGCGCCAGCGCCTGGAGCCAGGGCAATCAGACTTATCGCGTGCAGAGCGTCGGCAATGGTCACTCCGTGGCGACTTATGCCGACGGCTCGACGGTCATCCAGGGTGTGCCCTTCCTGCATCAGGGACACGACAACACCTGCGCGCAGGTGACGACCAGCGTCGTGATGAACTACTGGGGCGACAAGCAGAGCTACCAGCAGCTCGTGGACGAGCAGAACCGGTTCAATCTGCCCACCAAGTACGACAACATCGTGAAGTACATGACGAGCAAGGGCCTCAAGGTCCAAGCTTACCGCCAGGGCAACATCAAGTTCCTGCACCACTTGGTCGATGCGGGCACGCCGCCGATCGTGATGCTCGAGTTCAACAACGACCTGATGGAGCAGCACTACGTGGTGGTGGTCGGCTACAACGCCGCCAACCACACGATCATCATTCACGATTCGATCGACGGCCCGTACATGCA
This sequence comes from Oscillatoriaceae cyanobacterium, assembly GCA_036703175.1. Lineage (GTDB taxonomy): Bacteria > Cyanobacteriota > Sericytochromatia > S15B-MN24 > JAQBPE01 > DATNPP01. The sequence goes on along the minus strand of DATNPP010000663.1, from coordinate 11,662 downwards.
GTACGACGAGGACACCTTCTTCGCGATGTGGCAGTCGAAGGACCTGGTGAACCTGCCGCTGTTCGGCGGCGAGAACTTCCAGGGCCTCACGATCGTCGCCAGCAAGTAAGCTCCTTGACACCTCGGCGCGGATCCCTGGTATAATGGGACCCTCGCGAGGGCGATTGGCTCAGTGGTAGAGCACTTCCTTCACACGGAAGGGGTCACTGGTTCGAATCCAGTATCGCCCACTCAAGTACGAATCCGGTTTCCAGGTTTTCTGGGAACCGGATTTTTTTCTTCGAATGCTTTTGATCGTGCGTGCTCGCCTGTTTTTGTGTTAACGCACCGTTAGGCGCACGTTCTCGCTTCTTTAACCGAATACCCCCGAAACGGGCCGATAACCTCCTCATCGTCTTGTCGGGAGGTGCCCGTGGTCTATTTACCGCCTGTTCCAGTCCCCAATGCCTCGAACGCCGCCGTATCCCACACGCGGCCTGCGCAGAGTTGGCAGACGTTCCTCAAACAGGCGCAGAGCGTCTCGGCCAAGACCGTGATGCCGAGCCCGGTGGAGGCGGGTCCGTCGGATGCACTGGCGGCGACCCAATCCGTGCCGCTGCGCCGCGCGGTCTTGCTGCTTCCGGATTCGATGCCGTCCGGACTGGCGATCGCCGTGAACAACCTCGAGACCTACCTCAAGAACGTCACCGGCAAGCCCGTCACGACGATCCGCTACACGCCCGGCAAGCCGGTCGATCTCTCGCGGCTGCCGCTTGGCTCCCAAGTGGTCGCAATTGGCGACGGCGTGTCCGTGCCCGGCCTGGTGCCGTCTTCGCCCGGCGAGGCGCAAAGCTATGCCATTCAGGCGAGCCGCGTCAGCGTCGGCGCGCGGCAAATCGACGTGGTCGGCGTCAACGGCGACGACCTGTTGGGCTCGCAGTACGGCGTCTATCGCCTGATGACGCTTTCCGGTGCGCGCTTCTTCCACTACGACGATCCCTACACGCCGCCCGTAGGCCAGGCGCTGCTGCCCGCGGCCGGTTTCGCGGAGCGCTACGTCCCGCCGGCGAACATGCAGGTGCGCGGCTTCGCGCCACACGAGTATCACCCCACGCCGCTGTCGATCGACTTCCACGATCCGAGTCCCGAACACCTGGCGGACATCGAGCGCTACATCGACTGGTGCGTCGAGAACGGGCAGAACTCCGTCAAGTTCGAGTTGCTGAACCTGGACGCGGTGAACCGCTATCTGCCCATCACGCCGAACCACGACAAGTTCCAGGCCTGGCTGCCTTACGCGCGGCAGATTCTGGACTACGCGCATGCGCGCGGGCTCAAGGTGTCCGTCAACGTGGCCTTCGCCAACGACGTGAGCAACAACGAATACGCCGTCAATCCGTTCGAGGCGCTCTGGCAGACGGTACGGCTGAACGGCCCTGAAAAGCGCGTGGTGAACGATCGGGCGGCGCTGGCGAAGGCGATCGCGAGCGGCAAGGCGGATGCGGTGAACCAGGCGAACGCCAAGCTGTCGAAGGATCGCGTGAGCTACGACGCGCTGCTGAAGAAGTACGGCAAGACGGACACCCAGCACCTTCACGATCTGGTCGATCGCCTCATGCAAGCGCCCTGGGACGACATCTCCTGGTGCCTCGGCACGAGCGAGTTCTCCTCGACCAACGACGATCTGACGCTCGGTTGGATGAACGAGGCGGCCGCCTACTTGAAGGCCAAGTACCCGGGCACGACGACGACCGTGATCTCGCACGTGCCCGGCGCCCCTAAGACGCTGGAGTTCGGCGATCCCTACTTCAACCTGGCGGACCACGCGAATCCGGACGTGGGCGAGATGGTGCACACCACCGAGTTCTACAGCCTCACCGATCCGGCGCTGGTGTACGGCAACAAGAACTTCGAAGGCAAGCTGAAACAGCTCTACCAGGCCGACCCGGCGCGCCGCACGGTCTACGAGCCCGAGACGTCCTACTGGGTGGCCTACGACGTGAGCGTGCCGCTCTTCTTGCCGGTGTACATGCTCAGCCGTGCCGAGGACATTGCGATGCTCCGCAAGCTGCCGAACATCTCTGGCGAGGAAACCTTCTCGACCGCCTGGGAATGGGGTTATTGGCTCTCGGACTACGCCGTGGCGCGCATGCAGGTCAATCCCAATGAAAATCTCACGGCCATTCTGGAAGGGGCCTTCGCGCCGTTCGGCCCCGCGGCGGCGCCGGCCGTCTCGCTGATGCGGGATACCATGGCCGCGCAGCAGAAGTATCTGATCGACCAGAACCTGATGCGCGACCTCGAGGGCTGGGATTCGTTGACCGAGCTCGGCGTGGAGTTGCAGAAGTTGCCCCTCGTCAATCGCTTCCTCAAGGGCACCAACTCCTCGCCTGTGCGCCTGAAGCCGTCCGACATCATGCACTACGACGCGAAGCAGCTCGACGCGCTCGAATCCGGCGAGCTCGCGCAGCTCGGCGAGATGGCGAGCAACTTCCGGGGGCTCGCGAACCGCGCCAACGCGCTGCGGCCGCTGGTGCCGGACGCCTCGACGCGTTACTTCGACGAAATCGCGGACGGCCTCGAGGCCAACGCGCTGCGCGCCGAAGAGGTCGAAGCTGCCCTCAACGCCGCCGTTTGCGCGCGTCGCGCTCAGCTCACGCACGATTCGTCCTGGACCGCCGAGGGCAAGCTCGAGCTCGCGCGCGCCGGCGTGGCCATGCAGCAGGCGATGGCGCTGATCAAGAAGCGCGAGAAGCACTACCGCACCAATCCGGCGGACACCTACCAGGCGGGACCGGCGCCCACGATCTGGCAGAACCGCTATCTGACGCCCGTGGACACGGGGGAGTTCTGGAAGAACACCTATCAGGAAGTCGAGAAGCTCTTCACGTCGCGTTGAGCCTTCGGCTGACGGACACCACGTCGCTCGCTGCCAATCAAGCTATAATCGTACCGAAGGAGCCTCCAATGCGACGTGAAGCCTCTCCGGATCTGGTGTTGAACTACAACCTTTCGGAGTTGGCGCATTTCCTGGGGGCCGAGGCCCGAGAGGATGCGGCCTGGCGGGTCATGACGCTCGTGGACGAACCGGGAGAGCGCTCTTTGGTCAACATGGTCCGCGCGGGCTTGCGCTGCGATCCCGACGCGCTGCTGATCCGCTCCTCGCGCTCGTTCACGCCTGAGGCGCTCGAGATGCTCGTCCTGGCCGTCCAGACCGGGCATGCGATCATACTGGTCGATGCCGCGCCGGAGGCGATCGCGGCCTTGAGCGGGGTTGCCTCGCAACACGACGTCGCTTGCGAGTCGGGCCGCGATTTCCTCGCGCGACTACCGGAGAAGCAGTTTCACGTGGTCGAGCACTATCTCGTCGTCGACCAGGCGCCGTTGCCGCCGGGCCTCGAGGCCGGCTGGGAACGTTATCAAACCTACACGGCGACGCTCCCGGTGGATTTTCCTCCGCCGGTTCAGCCCGGCGACACGCTGACGCTGCGCACGGACACGGCACCTTACCTGGAGAGCCCGCAGGTGGCACTTTACCTCGTATTACCGGAAGCCGTGACGTCCGGCCAGCTGGCGGCAGGAGTCTTCACGCCCGAGGCGATCGCCGAAGCCCGCGCGCACGTCTACGACGTGGCGCGCTACGAGGATCCGGAGGAGGCCCCGGGCGAGTGCTGGTACCGCATCCTGGTGGATCTGCCGGCGGCGATCGGCGCGCAGGCGCGTTCGACGGGAGGTTATCCCAATCTGACCTCCGTGGGCCGGACCCCGTACTTGGTGCTGCGCTAGACCAGCGACTGAACGTGCATTCCGCCGTCGAGCTTGATCTCGACGCCGTTCACGGCGGGATTGTCGATCAAGAACAGCAGGCCATGGACCATGTCGGCGGTGGTGGTCACCTGCTTGGTCGGCGTCTTGCTCGCGATGTTCTCGAGGACTTGTGAGGCGTTCTCCCAGGCCGGCGTGTCGCCCACGAGGCCCGGGTGCAAGGTGTTCACGCGAACGGGCGCGAGCTGCAGCACCATCGAGCGCATGAGGCCGCTCAAACCGGCGTTGACGGTCGAGACGGTGGTCGAGCCGGGGTAGGGCGTGTAGCCGGCCATGCCGCCGATGAGCACGACCGAGGATGACGGCCTCGGCCGCAGGCGGTCCGCCAGGGCGTGCACGACTTCGGTGTAGCCGACCAGTTTGAGCGTGGTCAGCCGGACGGCGCGGTCGATGGCGTAGTCCTTGAGGGTGTTGCGATCGCGCTCGATGGCGGAGAGCACCACGTGGTCGACGGTGCCGAGCTTTTCCAGGGCGGCGCCGATGCTTTCCGGCGCCGAGAGGTCGAAACCTAGCCCACTCACGTTGGGGCCGATGCCCTCGGCGACGCTCTGGGCCCTGGCGGTGTCTCGGCCGGTGATCACGACTTGCCAGCCGCGCTCGGCGCAAGCGCGGGCGAGCCCCAGGCCTATGCCGCTCGTGCCTCCGACAATGACGATCGTGCGAGATTCTTGCGGCATATTGATGACCTTTCTATGTCGGCAGTTGGTTCGATTCTTCCAAGTTTACGGCAAACTTGCGGGGGGATGAGAAAAAATCCAGCGCGCTCGACGCAAAGTTGGCGTTTTCGTGGCGAATTCGCAGCATCAGCTCGAAAAGCGCGGCGGCATGACGGCCCAAGAAGGTGACGTGACCGCTCATGCCCATCGTGCTGGCGATGTCGTAAGTGAAGCTCCCTGCAGGCTTCCAGGAGGAGGGCGATCGCGAGCTAGCAAAGCTGTTTCAATGGTTTTGTGCCCTCGGTGCCGTTGCATCCTTCAGGTTCGCGTCTTGGAGATTCGCGCCTTCGAGGTTTGCTCCCTGCAGGTTCGCATCCTGTAGGTTTGCCTCTTGTAGGTTGGCATGCCCGAGGTCCGCGTTCTGAATGTTCGCGTTTTGCAGGTTCGCATCGCGCAGGTTTGCGTTCTTGAGATTAGCATCTTGCAGATTCGTGCCCCTGAGGTTTGCACCCTGTAGGTTCGCGTTCTGAAGGTTCACGCTCCGCAAGTTGGCCTCCTGGAGGTTCACGTCCCGGAGGTTTGCGTCTGAGAGGTTGGCATTCTGCAGGTTCACTTCGCGGAGGTTTGCGTCTTGTAAGTTCCCATCCCGAAAGTTGACGTCCTGGAGGTTTGCGCCTTGCAGGTTCGCGTTTTGGAGGTTCGCACTCCGGAAGATGGCGCTTTTTAGGTTTGCATTCTGGAGTTTCACGTCACGGAGGTTTGCGTCTTGGAGGTTCGCAGGATCGCCACCCACTTCGCCCAACAGCCACTTGTGGTGCTTTTCCAGCACGTCGCGAAGATCGTCAATCGTGTAAGTCTTGTCCATTGCAGGCCTCCCCTTATGAGATGTGAGGATAAGTCACGGAGCATTTAGCCGGGCTCCAGCGGGCCGAGAACGCCGTCCCACGGCTGCCAGGTGGAAGCCAGGCGCGCGTTGGGGTGGAAGATCAGTTCGTGGATGACGCCCGGCATGGTGCGCTTGGTGTGCTCCAATTGCGCGAGGTCCGCTTCTTCGAAGACCACGTCCACGTCGTGCCAGCGCCAGACTTCCACGTAGTAGTAGTAGCCGACGATCTGTTGCTGCAGCGTGAAATCCGGTCGCGTGCCGAGCTGGTCCAGCAGGGGTTCGAGGGCGATCGCCGCCTGGTCGCAGTAGCGCACGACGTAGTTCTCCTCGACGGTGGCGCGATCCACCTGCATCAGCCGGCGGAAGATGACGTTGTCGACGCCCACCGAGCGGGCGAATTCCAGGTAGCCGAGCACGTCTTCGAGGTCGTCGACGGCGTCCGCCAGGAGCACGCACGAGAGGCGCACGCGCAGCCCGCCCGCACGGGCGGTTCGGACGATCGCTCGCAACGCCTCGGCGTCCGGCGCGTCCTTGAAGCCCATGAGGCGGGCATTGAGCCGGTCGTCCCAGTGGGCGCGGCTGAGGTTGAGGTGCTGGGCGCCCGCGGCGATGAGGTGGTCGAGAGGGCGTCCCTCGGGGCCTTTCTGAAGCAGGCCCGAACCGTTGGTGGTCATGACCAGCTTGCGCGGTGCATGGGCGCTCACCGTACGCAAAATGCGCGGCAGGCGCGGGTCGATGCTCGGTTCGCCGCCCGTGATCGAGAGGCTGGGGTTCAGCGGCGCGAGTGCTCGCAGTGTGCTCTCCAGGGCCGCGAAGTAGCGCGCGTCGTCTTGCTCGACGGATTTTTGGTAGACGAGCGCCGTGCCGCGCGAGGCGGGGCGCAGCTCTTCGACGCAGAAGGCGCAGCGGGCGTTGCAGGCCTGGGCGCTGTAAATCGAGAGGTTGGCGTTGGCGTAGATCGTGCGCGGCACGCCCCAGAGGTCGATGTCGACCGTCCGGCCGCCCGTGCTGTTGGCGGCCAGGTCGAAGGCCTCGCTCTTGCGGCGCCGCCACTGATCGACGTATGTGGTCATGGCAGTTGCCCCATGGCCTCGGAGCGGCCCACGAGGTCCGGGCCGAAGCGCGTTCCGTCCGGGTTGAGCAGGCCGAAGCGCGTGCCCACGATGAACGGTTCGTCCCAGTCCGCCTCGTTTTTCGCCCGGCCGTAACGCTGGAGGTAGAAGATGTTGGCGCAGTCTTCGAGCCCCGCCGTCCGGACGGCCTCGGCCACCGCCGCGTCGTCGTCCGCGTAGCCGCGCCGTAAGCGCACGTTGAGCACTAGCTCGCGATCGCCCCCCGCCGCGCGCATGCGCTCGCGCAACAGCGACGCAAGCGCGAGCAGCCCCGGATCGCGATCCAACAAGTGGTGGTTGATCGACAGCTTGACGACCAGCGGCGCGCCGATGCGCGCGAGCCAGGCATCGAGCCCTTCCGCGTCACGCGGCAGCACGACGCCGTTGGTGCCGATCACGAGCTTGGTGCAGCGCGGGTGCTCGCGCGACAGGCGCACGAACTCCCAGAAGTCCGGGTGAATGGTCGGCTCGCCGCCTTCCAATTGCACCTCGAAATCGCCCTCGGCGGGCAAGGCGTCCAGAAACTGCCGGACACTCAGCCAGGTGCTGCCGCGCGGCGACGAGTACGTGCTGCACCACGGGCAGGCCCGATTGCAGTGGTTGGTGACGGCCACGTGCAGGCGATAAGGGCGGTCGGCATGCGGTGCGTCGTGCGGCCGCGGCGTTGGAACGGGGGCCGGCGCCTGGGCGTAGGGATGGATTTTGCGGCCGGCGTGGCGATCGCCGAGTTGCGGATCGATCGTGATACGAAGCGCGATTCCGCTTCCGAAAACCTCCACGAGCTGGTCGCGCAGCGCGTCGAGATCCAGCGCGCGACCGGGAATCGGCCGCACCCGCAAATCGCACGTGCGATCGGGATGCTGGACCAGCTCATGCTGAAAAATGGGGTGCTCGCGCAGCACGCGCGTCACGTCCTGGGGATGCACGCGTCCGTGCGTGCCGAGCAGCGTCACCGGCACGCGCCCTTCCAGGTCCACGAGGCGAGGCGTCGGATCGCCGCACGGGCAGGGCTTCGTCGCGAGGCGTCCCCAGTCGCCCGTGCGGTAGCGCAGCAGCGGGAAGAACGGATTGCGGCCGCCCGAGACCGTAATCTCGCCCGTCTCTCCGGGACCGACGGGACGACCCCGGCGGTCGAGCACTTCGACGTACACGTCGGGCGCCAGCAGGTGATAGCCGCCGCCGCGCGGGCAGGCGTAGCCGAGCGGGCCGGTTTCGGTCAGCGAGTACCAGTCGATCACGGGGCAGCCGTAGGTTTTCTCGAGCGCCTGCTTCAATGGCTCCGCGAGCGCCACGGCCGTCGGCACCAGCGCCGCCGGGCGCACCGGAATACCGCGATGCAGCATCTCGGCGAAGGAGAGCGGATCGCCCGTCAGAAAGAAGGGCTGCATCGCCTCGAAGTAGCGGTGCGGGGAATCGGGCGACGGCCAGGCGTCCGGGTGTAGCGTGAGCTTGGCGAAGCCCGCGCCTTTCCAGACGGAGAGCGAGGTGGCGTACGCGACGGTATGGGCCTGGCAGCCCACCAGGAAGCTCGCGATCATGTCGTCGTGGAAGCGAGGCGTCACGCCGTAGCGCGCGAGGGCCTCTTCCATGAACACGTTGTAGCATGCCACCGCCACGCGATCGTGCGGCACGAGCAGGGCGTGGCCGGTTGTGCCCGAAGTCCGGTAGATGAGCAGCCGCTCCAGATCCGCGTCGCGCGGGATGCATTCGTCAGGGCGCGACACCAGGTCCTCGCGGCTCATGGTGGGCAGTTCGGTCCAGTCGCGCGCGAGGTGGAAGCCGAGCGGGATGTGCGTCTCGAAGATCGGCACGCGCGCGCGCCGGCGGGCAGTGGCCTCGACCATGGCCTCGAAGGCCTCGCGAGTGCCGATGCGGCGACGGCCCGCGGCGAGCTGCTCGCGGAATTGGGCCACGGCTTCGAGATCGGCGGCTTCGAGGCGATCGCCCCCGCGGTGGTTCCAGCGCGGCGCGTGCGGATGGTGGGCGAGCCGCTCGACCAGGGCATGGCCGCGCGGCGTGAGGCTGGGCGACAACTCGGAGAGCACCGCCATCTCCGTCCAATCCGTGCGCAGGGTCATTCGCGGCTCAACTTCGAGGCGGCTTCGCGCTCGGCTTTCTCGCGCAGCGCCTGCGTGAGCTCTTGCTTGCGCTGCCGGTCTTCGGCGGTGCGCTGGCGCAGGCGTTCGCGCTCGACCGTGTCGAGGGCCGAGAGGCGATCGGCGGCCTGTTTCTCGGTCTCTCCCGCAGGCAGGATCCCCAGGGCCTTGAGGGCCAGTCGGGCGAACTCTTCGCGGTGGTCCGGGTCGCGCACGAAAAGCTCCGCCTCCGCGAGCTGCGCGAGCTGGCGCAGCGGCAGGTGCAGCCATGCGAAGGCGGCCTCGGCCAGATCGCCCTTTCCGAGGAACGCCTCGTCATGAAGCAGCCAGCAGGCGATCAGGACCAGGCGGTAATAATTGCGTGCTTCGCCCGACGCCGGGCCGAAAGCGCCTCGCAAGGGGCCCGAATTCGGCCGGCGGCCGGCCAGGGCTTCGAGCAGATCGCCGACCACGGCCTCCACGTGGATCTCGCCGCCGCCCGTGAGGCGTGGCTCGGCCAGGAAATCCGGCGGCGTGTCCACGAGCCGGCGCGTGAGGTGCTCGATGCTGGGGCCTGGGCGCATGCTCATCTCCTTGCGGGCTGGCCGAAGTGCCGGCGGCTGAAGGCCTGGGCGAAGGCCACGACTTCCTCCCAGGCGGTGATGGTGTCGACGGCGAAGCCCATGCCGCGGATCTCGGCGACTTCCTTGTCGCCATAGCCTTTGGGCAGGTTGAGCACGAACGTGCCGCCGCCCCGCACCTCTCCCAGAGCACGCCGAGCGATCGCCCAGCCACGGCGCCAGCCTTCGGCTTCGCGAGGGTTGGATTCCAGCCCCTGGAAGATGTCCGCGTCCGACAGAATCAGCAGGTGGGCAGGACGCGGGGCTCGCCCGCGCCGTTCGAGCATGGCTTCGAGCCGATGCAGGCCGAAGGTGGTGCCCGTGCCCAGGTGGCCGGTCAACAGCTCCATCACGGCTTTTTCCGAGCGCACGAAGCCGTCGGTGGCGATCGCCTGGCCCGGCTCGCCCGAGAGGCAGGCCATCACGCGACCGCCCGCGCGCAACGCCGAGAGCGCGATGATTGTACCCGCGAGCACCGGGTAGGACAGCGCACGCGCACAGTCCGGCATCGAGCCCGAGCAGTCGATCCCGACGTAGAGATCGAGTGGCACGCGCGCGGGCTCGGGGCCCGGCGATTCGCCCTCGAGGCGCTGAAGCGTCGTCAGGCCCGGAATCAGCCGCGGCGCGCGAACCAGGCTTTCGAGCACGTCGAGTTGCTCGCCGGGATCGCCGATTTCCCAGCTGGCGAGCCCTTCGGGGTAAGGCTCCGTGGCGGGTGCGCCTTCGATTTCTGGAAAGCGCACGAGGTAGGGCCGCGCGCGCTCCCGGTAGTAGCGCTGTGCGATCTCTCGCGGTTCGAGCGTGGCGCCGAGCGCCTGGTAGAGATCCGCGAGCTCCTGGGGATCTCGGTAGCGCGGCGCGCTCGGCGATCGCGGCTCGTGCGCCGCTCCGGTACTTCGAGCCGCGCCGGGCGACACGTTGGGGTCTTCGGACGGGTGCCGTGGCGCCTGTTGCTCGTCGGGATCGACTACGATCACGCCCGTCAGCTCCGCACCGGCGCCGCATTCCTCCGTGTCCAGCCAGCTTCCCAGCAGGACCAGCGCGGCCTCGTCGGCATCTTCGAGCAGGTAGGGCAGGCACAAAACCGCGAAGCTGCCGGCGCCTCGCAGCCAGTCCCGCGCGTAGACGCGGACGAGCCGGGCGCCGAGGCGGGCATCGTCCTCCATCGCCTCGCTGATTGGCCCACCGGCCAGCGATTGGCGCTCGAGCCCCCAGAGGATCTCGTAGATGCGCATGTAGAGCGTCCAGAGCGGCGTGGTGGCGCCCTTGCCCAACGTACGGTAGACGCCGGCCATGTCGAGCTCGGCGCTGCGTTGCAGGCGATCGTTGATCAACAGGTCCGCATAGAGGTTGGCCACCAGCGGGGCGCGGTGCTCCAGGGTGGGCAGACCGGGGCGAATGCGGGCGATCATGCGCGCTTGATCGGACAGGTCGCCCGGGCAGTAAACGTGGTGACCGATCTCGTGGGCCATCACTTCGAGCGGGAAGCCCTCCAGGCCGCGTTCGATCACGCCTTTGAGGTCGATGACCACCGCGTGATCGGCGAGCCGGATCATCGCGAAGGAGCTGTTGAGCCCTTCGTGCTCCGCCTCCTCGGTTGAGCGGCACCAGCGCGGCTCGCTCAAGCGCACGAAGCGATTCCAAAGTCCCAGCGCCTCCGGCCAGCGGGCTTGCCAGGCGGCCTGTAGCTCCTCGGCCACCAACGTCATGGCGCCGTGCACGCGACGACCGTCACGCAGTGCGAGGTATCGAAAGCCGCGATCAGGGTCGTGTCGAGCGCCGCCCAGGAGGTGGCCTCGCGCAACTCGGGGAACGTGCGGGTGAGCCCGGCGAGGGTCACGGTGCCGTCGGCCTTGAGCGCGTCCGCCCGGCCGGGAACGTTCGTCGCCTCGATGCCGGGTGCTTCCACGAGCATGGCGCCGAACGCATCGGCGAATACTTGCCAGGTTTTCCGGCCGTCGGTCGCGAACAGGCGACCGTCGTGCGCGTGGACGGTGGGCGGGCGAACGAACGGACCGCCCAGACCTCTGAATCCGCCGAGCTTGCCGGCGATGCGCAGCTCGGGCGCGGTGACGTGACCGGGCGATCGCCAGGGAGCCGTACGCAGCGCGTCCATCTCGACCCGATCGAGCGGCGCATGGGCATCGAGCAAGGCGGCGGCTAGCGCCGGCTCGAGGTGCGCGCAGGCGTTCAGGGCCGCCGCTCGCTGGGCCGCGAGTCCGACGCGCCAGGCGGCGACACGTCCCGCTTCGAGCCAGGTGGGAAGGTCCGCCAGGTGCTGCTTGACGGACAGCAGGCGATCGCACCAGGCCTCCGCCAACCCCGCGTCGGCGTCGGTGAGGTTGTGAAGCGCATCGAGCGCCGCGCCGGCGAAGAGCTGCGGCTCCTGGGCGAGCAAATCTGGAAAGCCGCACAGCAGGCGCGTGAACGCCCGGGCGAGCTCGGGCCGGCGCGGCTCGTCGCCGAACCAGCCCTGGGCGGCGAGCGGCAGCAATTGTTCGTAGAGCGC
>DATNPP010000662.1:0-5029 GCA_036703175.1 Oscillatoriaceae cyanobacterium | reverse complement strand
CGCGCGCCGGGCAACGCGGGCACCGCGGCGCCCGATTCGAGCGGAACGAGCCGAGGCGCGTGTTCCAGGTGAGACGCGAGCGCATCGACGAGCGGGGCGCCGAGCGCCTCGGGCGCCAAAAGCCAGCGTGCGCCCGAGGCGCGCGCGACCGCGGCGATCGCCTCGATCGCCGTGGCATTGTCGCCGGGGGGATACACGGGCACCACGGTCGCGCCGGCATAGAAACACCCGAACAACGCCTGCGGGTGCTCGAGCCCGGGGCCGACGCAAACGAGCACCGGCTGCCCCTGCGCGCCGGCGGCCGTCAAGGCGCCGGCGATCGCCCGCGCGCGCTCCCGCAGCGCGCCCGTCGTGAGGGTGGCGATCGTCTCGCCCTGGGCATCCAAAAAGGTGTAGAGCGACTGATCTGGCGCCGCGGCCGCGCGCGCCTCGAGCAGGCTATCGAGGGTGTCGGCGCTCATGCCTGGCCTCCGCGCTGCACGCGGCCGACGATCGAGAAGCTGTCGTCGAGCCAGTTCTGACGACACTGTCCGCGCTGCACCTTGCCGCTCGTGGTCTTGGGGATCTGGCCCTGGCGCAGCAACACCAGCTCCTCGATCGGAATCTCGTGCTCGGCGAGCACCCGGCGCATGACGTCGCGGCCCACCGCGTCCACGTCCAGGGTCGCGCGCGCGTCGGCTCGGACCTCCACCACGACCACGAGCGCCTCGTGGTCGTCGCGATCCACGGCGAACGCCGCCGCGAAGTGCGGGCGCAGCGCCGGATGGGCCGCCTCGACCGTTTGCTCGATGTCGCTCGGGTAATGGTTCTTGCCATGCACGACGATCAGATCCTTCGCGCGGCCGGTGATGTACAGGTTGCCCGCGTCGTCGAGGAAGCCGAGATCGCCCGTGCGCAAATAGCGCGCCTCGTCGCCCGAAAGCTGCGCCGCGAAGACGGCCTGCGAGGCCTCCGGCTGACGCCAGTAGCCCTTCGCGGGGCCGCTGCCGCCTACCCAGACCTCGCCGATCGCCCCCGCTTCGAGCGCCGCGCCGCGCAGCGGATCGACGATGCGCACCACGGTGTCCGGCAGCGCGCGCCCGCTCGACACGATCGTGCGGGACAGCTCCGCGCGCGCGGGCGGCGCGACGCGCCCTTCGGCGAGCGCTTGACCGTCGCCCACCTGGCGCGCGTGCAGCGTGCCGCGCGGCGTGGTCGCCACGCCCAGCGTGGCCTCGGCGAGGCCGTACGAGGGGTTCATGGTCTCAGGACGGAAGCCGAGCGGGCCGAACTTGGCCGCGAAGCGATCCAGCGTGCGCGCGCGCACCGGCTCGGCGCCGTTAAACGCGATTTGCCAGGCCGAGAGGTCGCATCCGACGAGGCTGTCGAGGGCCACCGCGTCGCAGCAGAGGTCGTAGGCGAAGTCCGGTCCGCCCGCGAGCGTGATGCCGCGCTCCGCGATCGCCCGCAGCCAGCGCTCCGGGTGCTTGACGAAGGCCGCGGGGTTCGAAAGATAGAGCGGAAAGCCGCCGTAGAGCGGTTGCAGCATGCCGACGACCAGGCCCATGTCATGGAACAACGGCAGCCAGGAGAGCGCGCGATCCTGCGGCGTCAGATCGAAGAGCCGCGTGATGTACTCGCCCTGGTACACCAGATCCGCGTGGCGGACCATCACGCCCCGGGGCGTGCCGGTGGAGCCGGAGGTGTATTGCAGGAACGCCAGGTCCTCGCTCGCACTCTGATGGGGGGCGTAGGCCTCGGCCTCGGCATCCGGCACCTCATCGACGAGCAACCATTCCATCGCCGGCACGCCTTCGACCGCCTCGACGCGCGCGCGAAAGCGCTCTGCAAGGGCTCGGGTCGAGAGGATGAAGCGCGCCTCGGCGTCACGCGCGACTTGGGCCAGGCGCGTGAGGTGCTTGCGCTGGCTCGGCGTGTGCAGTGTGACGGCCACGCTGCCCGCGTAACCGCAGGCGTAGAAGGCGATCACGTAGTCCAGGTCGTTCTCGAGCACCAGCAGCGCGCGCTCGCCTCGGGCCTGAACGGCCTGCAGGCGTGCCGCCACGGCCCGCGCACGGTGATCGAGCTGCGCGTAGGACAGCTCCCGGACGACTTCCGTCAGTTGAGGCAGCCAGGCGATCGCGAGGTCATTCGGTTGTTGCTGCGCGCGCCGGCGCAGCACGTCGACGTGGCTCGCGCAGGGTAAGTTCGAGCGCGAAACAGCGTTGGAATTCGGCGTGCGGCTAGCGGTGGATAGGCTCATTCTCTTGTCATCCGTTCGAGTCGAGGTGTCTATAGGTCGAGTCGCCATCATTAGCACGAACAATGAGCGACATACAAGTGAAGCGCTTTTGTGTTGTGCATTTTCCGGTCAAGCTTGACTGATCGATCCGGCTGGTATCGTCTGTGAATAGAGGCTTATGGATATTAGTACGCAAAAGAGATGTTGTGAAAGTTCGTGATTATCGGTTCGATATTGCCCGCGTTCCATCGGAGGAACGCTCCTCTGGTCGAGCGCTCGCCGATATGGTTGAATGGTCTGCCGCTCATAGAAAGGATGTTCGATGATCACCGGAATGGATTTCGTCTCGTTGCCCGTCACGGACATGGCACGCGCCAGGGACTTCTATCAGAACAAGCTGGGCCTGAAGCCCGGCAACGCGATCGAGGGCATGTGGGTCGAGTACGACCTCGGCGAAGGCCCGGCGCTCGCGCTGATCAACCCCGAGGCGTACGGCATGACGTTCGCGCCCGTCAAAACGGGCGGGGTGGCGATCGCCGCGCACGACTTCGAGGGCGAGACGCAAAAGCACAAGGCCGAGCTCGTGGGCGAGCCCTTCGAGAGCCCGGTGTGCCACGGCGCGTTTCTCGAGGATCCCGACGGCAACCGATTGATGCTCCATCGCCGCAAATCCGAGCCGGAGCGCGATCGCGAGATGGACGTCGTCGTGCTGCCGATGCAGGACATGGCCCGCGCGCGCGCGTTCTACGAGGGCACGCTCGGATTGAAGCCCGAATCGATCAACGGCGAGGGCTGGATCGAGTACGTGCTGCCGGACGGCTCGGCGCTCGCGCTGGGCGACGTGCGCGCGCTCGGCATGGAGTTCGCGCCCGTCAAGACCGGGTCCGTCGGCTTGCGCACGCCGGACGTCGAGACGGTCTTCGAGAAACTGAAGCAACAGGGCCTCGCAGACATGGAGACCGTCTACGAGACCCCGGTGTGTTTCATGGGCTTCGTGCACGACTCCGAGGGCAACGCCCTCGTGCTGCACCGCCACAAGTAAGCGGCTTTCGCCGCGCTGGAGGCTACTTGCCTTTTAGCGCGGCGAGCACCTCGTCGGCGTGGATCTCGGTCTTGGGCTTCTTCCAGACGTGGCGGACCACGCCTTCGCCGTCGATCAAGAAGGTCGTGCGCTTGATGCCCACGACGGTCTTGCCGTACATCATCTTCTCGCCCCAGGCGCCGTAGGCCTCGGCGACGGCATGATCCGGATCGGCCAGCAGCGGAAACGGCAGCTGGTACTTGCCTGCAAACTTCTGATGCGAGGCGAGGTTGTCCGGGCTCACGCCGAGCACCACGATGCCGTCGCGTTGCAGCTCGCTCCAGCGATCGCGGAACGAGCAGGCCTCCTTCGTGCAGCCGGGGGTGTCGTCCTTCGGATAGAAGTACAGCACCACCGTCTTGCCGCGCAGATCGGCGAGCGAGACCGTGTGGCCGTCGTTGGCGGGCAACGAAAAGGCGGGGGCGATTTGACCGACTTCGAGCATGGGCGTTCCTCCTGGCCGCATGGTAGCGAGCGCGCCGGCATCAGGCAAGCGTTGCCGAGCGCGGCTCAGCGCGTCCAGTCCGCCTGCACGATGCGGTCAATTGCGCCTACGAGCGTGGGATCGGTCAGCAAAATGCCCAGCTCGCGATTGTGATCCATCGAGTTCGCCGTCAAATTCACCGAGCCGATGTAGGCGCGCGCGCCGTCCGCGACGATCGCCTTGGCGTGCAGGTAAAGCCCATGCATGCGTTTGGCGGGAAGGCCCTTTTGTAGCAAGCGCTTCACGTCCCGCGATTCCTGCAACTGCACCGTCACTCGCACGCCCGCTCGCTCGCGATCTTGTAGCGCCGCGATCACCTCGGGATCCGAGCATTCCTCGTCCTGAACCGCGAGCGTGTGCGTGGCCGAGCGGATCAGGCCCAGCAGCTTGGCGCGCGCGTTGTCCGGCGCGACCACCAAATCCGCTTCGTGCGGTGACACGTCGTGGCGCTGCCAGTCGGCGTCGAAGATGGCCTCGATCTCGCGCACGTCCTGCGGATTGGTGTCCAGGTAAGCGTACTCGCGATTGTGCGTGAAGGCCGCATGCGTGAAGTTCGCCGAGCTGATGAGCGCGCGCGCCCGGTCGATCACGATCGCCTTCTCGTGCGTGTAATGGAAACGATCGCGGGTGGGAATCGCCGCAATGCGGTCCTGCGCCAGGCGATCGAACGCCTCGCGGTTGCCCGGGCCACCGCCGTACGGGTGCGGTTCCAACATCACGCGCACGGTCACGCCGCGGGCGTGCGCACGCTCGAGCGCGGCGAGGACGTCGCGATCGGTCAATAGGTAGACTTCGACGTCCACCGACTTCGTGGCGCCGTCGAGCAGCCTCACGACCGGCGTGACGCCCGCGGCGGGCTCGACGAAGAGATTGCCGGTGCCGGCGAACGCCGAGGGGCGGGCCTGCGAGGAATGCACGTCGACGATCTGCTGCGACGAAGGCTTGTGATGCGTATGCCGGTGGCGCGAAGCCACGGCGGGACGGCCGGCGACGAGCAAGGCGAAAAGCGCGAACAGAACGAGCCGGGACGACTTCATACTTCCTCCGGGGGACTCGGCGACCCTTTCCATTCTACCGCGACGGGGCAAGGAGGCGTCATGACGAGCGCCCGCCTGATGGATGCCCAGTTGCCGAACGCAGCCTTGACCGATTATCTGGAAAATGTAAGACTATTCACGGCCATTTAACGGCTGCGGCAATCCGATGGCGATCGCAACGACGAGATCGGCGAGGGGTGCGACGA
>DATNPP010000324.1:0-8662 GCA_036703175.1 Oscillatoriaceae cyanobacterium | reverse complement strand
TCTTTTCACGCTGGGACCGCTGCGCAAGGGCATGCTCTGGGAAACGACCGCCGTGCCCGAGATCCGGCAACAGGCCGCGGGCCTCGCGCGGGAGCTGTTGGCGGGCGTGAGTCGCGAGCTCGTCTAGCGACAGCGCCCCCGCAAAACGCCCGCCTGCCGGGTGATGCGACGCGCCACCGTATGCTAGAAACAGGAGAGGCGGGCCCGGCACGCGAGACGGGCCGAAAGGAGCGCTGCGCATGCCTATCCAGTTCCAGGAGCCGGGCCACAAGTTGCTCGGCATCAAGGTTTCCGGCAAGCTGACCGACGCGGATTACAAGGCCTTCGTGCCGCGCCTCGAGCAGGCGATCGCCGAGGTCGGCGAGGTTCGCATTCTGATCGACATCACCGGCTTCGAGGGCATGGACGCCCACGCCCTGTGGGACGACCTCAAGGTCGCCCTGAAGCACGCCCACGCCATGGCGCGCGTCGCCGTGGTCGGCAATCGCACGTGGGAAGAGTGGATGACCAAAATTGGCGGCATGCTGATGCGCAGCGACGTGCGTTACTTCGAGCCGAACGAGCTGGAAGCGGCGCGTATTTGGCTGCGCGAAGGGCTCTCCGAGACATAGCCCACGGCGTCACGGCTGCAGCGTGATCATGCGCGGCAGGCTGTTCGGCGACGAGACCCAGGCCTCGCCCAGTGAATCCGGCGCGAGGCCGCCGGGCGCGAGTCTGCCGGTGTAGCGCTTCAGGACGTTTCCCGAGGCGTCGAGCTCGACGACGTCGTGGTGCGCCGTATCGGCGAACCAGACGTTTCCGCTCGCCGAGACGGCCAGGGCGTTCGGACTGTAACCGGGAATGTCGACGACCACGCTGCCGGCCGGCGTGATCTGCTGGATGGCGCCACTGCCGCCGGTGCTGACCACCCAGAGGTTGCCGCTGCTCGGATCGACCGCCAGATGTTGCGGACCGGCCGCCACCGTGTCGCTGGCCAGCAGATTGCCCGAGGTGTCGTATTCGGTGACCGAATTTCCCGTCCCGTCCGCGATCCAGACGTTGCCGCCCCCGTCGACCGCCACGCCGGCCGGCGCGGCCGGAAGCGTTTTGCCCGTGATTTGGCTGCATGTCGTGGAAAGCTCGACCACCTGGCTCGCGGAGGGTTCCGTGACCCAGAGGTGGCCGTTGGAATCCGCGGCCATGTCGCCGAGCGGGACCCCCAGGGAGGCCGTTCCCAGGACCTCGCCGCTCGGGGACAACGCCGTGATGCTCTGCGCAAAGGTCGACAGGACCCAGACGTCGCCGCTGGTCGAATCGACCGCCACGCTGTCCGGCGGATCGACCGGGTAACTGCCGATCTTGCTGCCGCTCGCGTCGAGCACATCGACCGTGCCGGCCTTCGTGCATGCGACCCAGAGGTGGTTCCGGCTCGCATCGATCGCCACGCCCGCGGGGCCGCTGTCGACCGTATAGCCCGGCCAGTTGAAGAAGAAGGAGGGGGCGTCGGTGTCATCGATCGAGGCCACGTCGCCGCTCGAGGTCGTGCTCGGGAAGTTGACGCCGCTGACGGTCTGGGTATCCGAATAGCCGTTCGTCCCGGAGGCCGTGACGACCAGATCGTAACTCGTGTCGAGCTGCAGATTGGTGGCCGTCGCGGTCTGTCCGGGGCCGTAGCGCACGTCGGCCAGAGTCTGGCCTCTCGTCACGATTTGCGCTTCCATGCCGGTCGCCCACGCGGGCGCGCTGGGCAGCACGACCTTGCCCGCAAAGGTCACGGGCAGCAGCGTCGGCTGCAACGTCAGCGTCGGAGTGGGGTCGAGGTCGTTGCCGCTGAGATCGATCGTGGCCGAGGCCGTGCTCGTGATCGCCACGTTGCCCGCATCGTAGCCGACCAGACGCACCTGGTACTTGTTCGGGCCCAGGTTGCCGAAGCCGATCGTGGTGTTGTCGAAGGGCTTCACCGCCGGCGGATTGTTGGGCTGCAGCACGTAGGCGGCGCTGCCGGCATCCCAGGCGTAGAGCGTCGCCAGGTAGTGGTCGATGTCCGTGACGCGATGGCGCGCCACGAGCGCCTGCACTCGGCGCGGCGCCTCGATTTCCAGCGTGAACGCGCGATCGCCGCCGCACGCGGCCGGAAGCGTCGGCGAAGCCGTCTGGCAGGCGGTCAGGAGTGCCGTCAACAAGAGCGAGGAGAAGAATTGAGGCTTCATCGGGTTCGAGCTCCCTCTAATCCAACAGCTTCGCGACGTGCCCGGCCGGAGAACCGTAGTCCGTGACCCAGACGGCTCCGGATTCCAACCCCAGGCGGTAGGCGAGGTCCCCATTGCCGACGTAGAAGGTCCCGAGCGCTGCGCCCGTGGCCGAAAGCTCCACGACGTGATTCGAGCCGTCGGTCACCCAGGCGTGGTGCTTCGCGTCCACGACGATGTCGGTCGGGCTGCCCACGGTGTTCACGCTGCCGAGCACGGTGCCGTCCGGCGCCAGCTTCACGATGCTGCCCGTCTGGCCGAGACCGGCGGCATTGCCCGCACAGGCCACCCAGGCGTTCCCATCCCCGTCCACCGCCAAAGACTCGGCTCCCTCACCGACCGGCACGGTGGTCAACACGGTGCCCGAAGCGTCGAGCTTCGACACCTGATTGTCCGATCTTCCCACCCAGACGTTGCCCGCGTCGTCGATCGCGAGGTCTCCCGTGTCGGCCGTCAGATCGACGTTGGCGAGTGAATTGCCGTTGTGATCGATCTTCACGACGGACTGTCCGGTGGTGAGCCAGACATCGTTCGCCTTGTCGACGGCAATGCCGCCGATGCTCGCCGACGTCCTGACCACCGGGCCGCTGCCCGACACGATCTCCTCGAGTCCACCGCCGCCCCCCACCCAGACGTTGTTGCTGCCGTCGACCGCCACGCACATCGGCGAAACGTCGGCCGTGTACGACGCAATCGGCGTTCCGCTCGATGAAAGCTCCACGACGTTGTTCGAGAATTCGGCGACCCAGGCGTCGCCATCGCTGTCGAACGCGACGGTGGTCGGGTTCGTCCCGACCGTATAGACGCCCTGTAACGCGCCGTCCGTGTAGCTCACCAAACTCGTCTCATCGCCGGCCGGCCCGCTGAAACGGCCGTCCTGCGTCAAGGCGATGGTGACCCCGGCCGTGGGGCCGCTGCTCGTCGACGAGCCGGCTCCGCCGCCCCCGCCCCCGCCGCCCCCGCCACCGCCGCCACCGCCGCCGCCGCCGCCGCCGTTGCGCGAGCTCACCTGAACGACGGCCTGGATCGTGCTGCTGCCGAAGGTCAACCCGACCAGAAGCGTGGAATCCACGCTCTGGCCAGCCGTCAGCGCGCTCTGAAGCGCCTGGGACACTTGCTGCGCCGCCTGCTGGAAAGCCTGCAGCTGGGCCGGCGTCGCCTGGGCTCCTAACTGGCTGAGCGCACCGCTGTCCAGCTTGAGCGTTCCTCGCTCGTCGACGCCGTCCATCACGATCGAGGCCTCGGCCGAGTTCGCGCCGATCAAGCCGCCCTCGGCCGAAACGAGGCTGGTGAATGCGCTGAAAGCTGCCAGCGCCGCGGCCGGATCGGTCGTCTGGATCTTGCCGGTCGCCTCGAAGCGCGGGGCCAACAGCTCGAACGACAGCGTGGTCGTGAGGTCGACCCTGATGGCGCTCGACGCGTCCTGCACGCGGTAACCGGTTTCCGGCTGCTGGGCGCCCGGCTGATAAAGGCTCACCAGGTGCTGATTCGCCTTGGTCAGAACGATCTTGTAGATCGTGCCGCTGTGCGCGTTCGGCAGATGCACCTGAAAGCGCCCCTCGACGTCGGTCGCGCCAATCGCGACGGGCGTCGTCGCCCCCAGCGCGAACACCGTGACCGTGGCCCCTACCATCGGCTGGTCGGCGATCTTGCCCGTGCCGGCCAGGTTGAACGCGGCCGCCTGAGGTGCCGGAGAGGCGACGGAGGGAGCAATCGAGGGTGCGCTCGAAGGCACCGGCGAGGCGCCGGATTGCGATTGCACCGCCGGCGTACCCGGCGCGCTGCCGCAGCCGGCAAGCAAGAGTAGCACTGAAATGGTCGCTAAAAGCTTCGTATGGCGCATATCGGCTCCGGTCTACTGCACGGTGATGCTGGCGGGAGTGGCCGGCGTCGCGAACGCGCCGTCCGCGTCGGGATTCTCGAGCGTCACGGTCGCGGTGGCGTCGAACGGCACGGCATCGAAGCGGAGGCTGGCCGTGGCGTCGGCCGTGTCGTTCACCGTCAGGTCCAGCGCCGCAGTGGCGGTCGGCGTCAACGCCCCCGAGGCCGCGGTTCCCCCCTCGTTGCCCATCGCGACGACCGAAGCCTCGTAGTAGCCGTGGCTCAGGCCGGTAAAACGCGCCGTCGACATCGGCGTGCCGCTCTTCTGGGCCAGCTTCACGAACGCGGGTGGATTCAAGGGCTCGAAAGCACCGCTCGCATTCCGCACCGTGAGGGTGACGTCGTACTCGTAGATATCCGCCGTGTCCCAGTGATGCGCCGTCGAGGCGACGCGATACGCCGGCGAGGCGACCTGAAGGGACGCCGCGGCAGGTCCATTTCCCAATCGGTCGCTCTGGAGGCGATCGCCAGCCGATGCGCTCAAGGAAACGGGGTTCGCGCATCCTACTGCCAGCAAGAGCAAAATCGGTGACCACCAGGGCATCAAAGCCGGTTTCGTCAATGCCATGACCCCTCCATATTGCCGAGATCGATTGACAATCCGCTTGCTGTTTTTATGTCGTCAAGTCATAGGAGCATAATCCCTCGATTGGTATTTGTAAAGTTTTTATAAGCAAATTCCTCGAAGGAAACGACCGCATGGGCTCAGGGAGGTTTCCTGCAGCTGGCGAGCAACGTTTCAGGATCGTCCGCGATACGAACGCCAGGCGATCGCCAGGCGCCGGGCCCCCTCGCCCAAGGCCTCCGCGGGGACGCCCGAGAAGCAAAGGCGCAACGCCAGGCGCCGCGAACGCCCCGACGGCTGGAACAACCGGCCGGGATCGAAGGTCACGCCGTGCGCCAGCGCGGTTTCGAGCAAATCGACGCCGTCACCGCCCTCGGGCGCCGTCAACCAGAGCGAGAAGCCGCCTTGTGGCACCTCGAACGTCCACTCGGGCAGCTCACGGCGCACGGCCTCGACCAGGCGCTCGGCCTGGGCGCGGTAGTAGCGTCGCGCATGCGCCAGGCGCGCCTCGAAGTCGTCTCGCGCCAGAAAATCCATCAGCAGGGCCTGGGTCACTCCGTTGCTCTGAATGTCCTGCAGCTTCTTGAGCTCGAGGGCCTGCGCAAAGGCCGCAGGCGGCGGCACGAGCCAGCCCACGCGCAGGCCCGGCGAGAGCGTTTTGGAGAACGAGCCGATCAGCCAGACGCGATCGCGCGCTTCTGCCGCGAGCGGCGGCCCCGGCGGGCCCGCGAACTGCAGCTCGGCATAGGCCTCGTCCTCGATGAGGGGCAATTCCTGCGCCAACAGGGCCTTGCGGCCGTCGGCGGAAAGCACGGCGCCGGTGGGATTCGCCAATCCGGGCATACGATAGAGCGCCCGCGCGCCGGGCCGGCTGTAAGCAAGCGGTTTCGCGCCGCGCGATTCGAAAATCTCGAGGGCGCCGGGATACGTGGCCGCGTCCACGTCGATCCTCTGGCCGGGCGCGAGCAAGACCTCAGCCGCGATCGAGAGCGCCTGCTGCGCCCCCGAGGTCACGAGCAGCTCCTCGGGCGCGACCGCGAGGCCGCGCTGCGTCAGCCGGGTCGCGATCCAGGCGCGCAGGTCCTCACGGCCCTCGGGCCAGTCGTATTGCAGCACCTGATCGCCCAGTGCATGCAGCACGCGTTGCGACGAATTCGCCAGGGCGTCGCTCGGAAAGAGATGCGGCGCGGGAAAACCGCCGCCGAGGGCGATCGTGCCCGGATTTTCCGCGGCGCGCCGGTAGAGGCCCTCGATTCGTTCTCGCCAAGCCATGCGTCCTCCCCGCTACTTTACAGAGCCTAACATGCGGACCGGCCTGGTCCGCTTGCTGCTTGATTCGCCGAAACCGCCGATCTAGACTGCCCGCAAAGGGGCGGTCGCAGCGCCACGCAGCTGTCGACCAAGGAGGCATGATGGCGGTGACGACGGAACTGGAAAACGCGGTGGAGCGCCTGCCGCTGAAACGGGTGGGCGAGCGCAGCGCCAACGCGCTGCACAAGACCGTCTTGCGAAGCCCATGGCTGCGCCGCGCCGCGGACGTGCTGCACGGCACCTGGCTCGGCCACGGCTTGCATCCGGCGCTCACCGATTTCGCCATCGGCGCCTGGTTCGCGGGCGGCGGCTTCGATCTGGTCGGCGCGCTCGCCGATTCGGAATCGGCGCGCTGGGCGGGCGATCGCCTCGCGGAAACCGGCTTCGCGCTCGCCATCCCGACGGCCCTTTCCGGGCTCACGGATTACACCGCCACGTCGCCTGAGAACATCCGCCCCGCCACGCTCCACGCCTTGCTCAACACGACGAGCTTCGCGCTCTACGGCATGTCGGTCGTCGAGCGCCGCTGGGGCAATCGCACGCGTGGGCTGGCCTACTCCTGGGCGGCGCAGGGCCTCATGCTCGCCTCCGCCTGGATCGGCGGCGAGCTGGTCGAGAAGCTCGGCATGGCCGTGGATCACGGTCAGACCTTCGACGGACCGCGCGACTGGTTCGCCATATTGCCCGAGTCCCAGCTGCGCGAGGGCGTGCCCCAACGCGTCGAGTTCGACGGCAAGGGCATCCTGCTGGTTCGCCACGGCGACGAAATCCACGCGATCGCCGCGGTCTGCAGCCACTACGGCGGGCCGCTCGAGGAGGGCACCATCAAGGACGACTGCGTGCAGTGCCCGTGGCACGACTCGGTTTTCGACCTGCGCGACGGCCACGTGGTGCACGGCCCGGCGACGTTCCCGATGCAGCGCTTCGACGTGCGCGTGAACGCCGGCAAGATCCAGCTGCGGCTGCCGCGTTGAGCAGGCGTCTTAAGGGCTCGGCGTGGCGCTGATGTCGCTCAGATAGCGGCGCAAATAGGCCTCGGTCGCCTGCGTCGCCTCGAGGAAGCCGACCGGGTTGTAGCAGACGTTGTCCGGAAAATCGCCGATCGTGCCGTGCAGGCAGGGCGTCAGCTGGCCGTGCGCGAAGCTGTCTTGCAGCGAGTGCAAACCGACGCCCAGTTCGACTTCGGCCTCGTTGTAGGACGTCTGGCTCGCGTAGCTCAGCGCGGCTTGAAAGTGGCGCTGGGCCCAGACGTATCGCGTGTCCTCGCCGTGGCGATCGAGGTTGAAGTGGCGGTCCATCGAGCCAAAAGGCAGCGGCTCCGTATGGCCGTAGGGGGTCTTGTTCGGGAAATCGACGTCGTTGCAGGATTCCGCGATGCGGCGGGCGCTGTCGTCCGAAAAACCCAATCGCAGCGCGATGTTGTAGGTGCCGTACGCTCCCGTGCGCCCCGCCAGCGACGTGCTCGGCTCGCCGCTGTGGAAGTCGGTGTCGAAAAGCAGGTGGTAGGCGCTCGCCGCGGGCGTCGTCCCATACGCTTGCGGATAGCGCTGCACGGGGGTCAATCCCGTCGGATGGACCTTCTGCGCCGGCACGAACCGTCGTCTCCACAGCGCGCGCAATCGCGAGTACGCCTCGAGCATCGGATTCAGCACCACGGCGGCGGCGGCGTACGTCTCCGGATGCTCGAAAGCGGCGTTGTAGGCCATCGCCTGGCTCGCGAGCTCGTGGGTGCCGATCGTGATGCCGACCGTGTAGCTCTTGATCTGTCGCACGGCCGCAAAGGTGTCATTGTCGGTGCGCCCGGAGGCGACCGGATTCTCGATCCCCAGGCCATGCAAATAGCCCTGCGGATCGTAGCTCGAAACCGGCAGCGCGTGCGCCAGCGAAGCCAGGTAGGGCACGAGCTCGCTGTCGTCCTTGAAGGCCAGCTTGGCGCCAATCAGGGCCTCGGCCCGCGGCAGCAGCGCGCGCAGAGCGTCCAGCTGGGCCTCGCTCGGCGTGGCGGGCGCGCCGAACGTGTGGATCGCGGCCGCGTCCGCAGCTTCTTTGCGCTGGGTGGGCGAGAGCTGCACTGCAGCCGCCTGCATCGCGCCGTCGCCACCCGAGGTTTCGAGCGCGGTCGGCGCGACCACGTTGTGCGTGGCGCAAGCGCTCAGGCACAGCGAAAGCAATCCGATTCCAATCCATGACGAAACTCGCATGGAAAATTTATGGCCGGCAGGCGTCACGATCTGAAGCGGGCGTCGCGCGCCGGTTCAGAGCCGAAAGCCCGGAACGCGGACGATTCCGGGCCCCGGAGGCTTGATTAACCTTCAATTAACAGATAGCTAGGTCTCGACCAAGCCGTTCTTGCGAATGCGGCGCAGCCAGGCCAAATCCTTCTTGAGCGCCGTCTCGAGCTCGGCGTAGGCGACCTCGCGATCGCCCGCGTTCACGAGCTTGTCCAGCAGCGAAAAAGAGGCCAGATCCTGCAGCGCGAGGCGCGGGCCGGCGACCTCGGCCTTCTCGCGACGCTTCTTCTTGTAGCCGGCCAGGCGCATGGCGAACTCGGCCGCGGAGATGCCCTTGACGGCGGCCTCCTCGAGGCGCGCGCGCGCCGATTCGGACAGCTCGGGCTCGTTCGCGAGCGCCTTGATCAGCTCCAGACGCCGCCGCGTCTCGGCGACCGTGATGCCCT
>DATNPP010000642.1:0-11532 GCA_036703175.1 Oscillatoriaceae cyanobacterium | reverse complement strand
GCGAGGATCCCAACCGCCGCATCGTGCTCGAGCCCAAGGGCGCGGGCGGCCCGCGTCCCGGCGAGATCGGCCGCTACGGCGGTCGCGGCGGCCGCGAGCCGCGCAACTTCGATCCGCGCCGCGGTGGCGCCTACAAGAGCCGTAGGCCTCGGTAATCGTCCCCCTCTCCCTGGTGAGGGACGGGCCGACGCAGTCGGCGGGACCCCGGCGGGGCCGGGACGCCGAAGCCCTGTTCAGGGGCTGAGGCTGGGAGAGGGAGTCTCTTAGCGGACCGCTAAAAGACCCCCTCTCCTCGTTTTCGCCCCTGGACGGGGCTCAAACTTTCCTCTCCCCCGCCGGGGAGAGGAGACTTGTGCTTTCACGCTTCTTCCTCGGCGCGCTCGGGTGGATATTCGCCCGGCAGGCCGCCATAGGGCACGGCCCTGTTCATGCGCTCGGCGTAGTCACCTCCGAGGCCCAGCTCACCCGCCGGAAGATATTCCTGCGTGACGAGTGGATTGTCCGCGACCCCGCCCGTGTCCGCCGCCTGGGCGGCGTCCATGTTCCGGATCGGCTCCTCGAGGCGGCTGATCATGGTCGCGCCCGGATTGCCGCCGCCGCCGCCCGGCCAGCGGGCGGCCTCTTCCATGTGTTCGAGCGTCTCGTCAACCGCGTCGTTCTCGCGTGGTTGCCCGAATTGGCCATTCTGCATCCTTCCACCCTCCTTCCGGGATCCTAAACGGCAGCGCGAGGCGAAACAAGGACCAAGCAGACCAACCGAATCCCGCGCACGGAACGCGACGCCGATGCTTGTGCGGAAAGCGGGTCGCCTGGTATGATCGGACTCAGTCAAAGGGGACTATTTTCGTGAAAAAGATTCTGGTCGTCGATGATGAGCCGGATATCAATCTCATCTTGACGACATTCCTCGAAGCCAGTGGATTCGAGACTTTCAGCGCGAAAGACGGCATCGAAGCCGTCGAATTGGCGCGTTCGGAGCATCCCGACCTGGTGATCTTGGACGTGATGATGCCCGAGCTCGACGGCTTCCAGGTGGCACGCCTGTTGCGATCCGACGATCGCACTTCGGGCATGCGCGTGTTGATGCTCACGGCCAGAAACCAGCAAAGCGATCGCTTCTGGGGCATGGACAGCGGCGCGTCGGCTTATCTGGGCAAACCCTTCGAACTTTCCGAAGTGCTCGCCACGATCCGATCTTTGTTGGCGGAATGAGCATGCCGGACGCCGGAGTGGACATCGAGAGCTTGCGCCGCGAGAACGAACGCCTGGCGGCCGAGCTCGCCGAACTGCGCCAGCAGCGCTCGCGCGAGCTGTTGGGCAAGCAGACCCTCGAAGAGGCCAATCGTCTTTTGAGCAAGCAGCTCTTTCACTCGCGCATCGTGCAGGAGGCCGCCAAGGTGGCTGATGCCGGCGAGGACCTCGGCGCCTGTGCCGAGGCCCTTTTCGACGTGATCGGCCGCATGATCGATTACCGGTGGATCGGGCTGCACTTCGCGCGCGACGGCCACACGAGCGATTACGCGCGTCCGGCTGCGCCGGCGCCGGAAGAGGTGGATGCGGCGTGCAGCTACACGGTTCTCTTTCGGCGGAGCGGGCAGGCCTTCGGCCGGCTGGCGCTCGTCGCCGCGGCGCCGCTGAACGAGGACGAACGCCGCATTCTCGATACGATCGCCCAGCAGGTCTCGCCGATCCTCGAGCACAATCTGCTGATCCGATTGCTGCAGGAATTCGGGACGTTCCGCGAAGACTTCGTGCACATGCTCAGCCACGATCTGCGCAATCCGCTCACGGGCGTCATCAGCTCGCTCGACACGGCGCTCACGCCCGGGCTGCCGCTGCCGTCGAGCGAGCGCGAGGAGCTTTTTCGGACCGCGCTCGCGAGCGCGCGCATGGTGAACGAGCTGATCGGCGATCTGCTGGACGTCGCCAAGCTCGAGGCGGGGCAGCTCGTGCTGGCGGTCGATCCGACGGATCTCGGGGCGATCGCCGACCAGGCGCTCTACGCGTTTCGAGGCTTCGCGACCGCCAAACGCCTGGGCCTGACGCTTGACGCGCCCGACGATCTGCCTTTGGTGGCG
Source organism: Oscillatoriaceae cyanobacterium (assembly GCA_036703175.1). GTDB lineage: Bacteria > Cyanobacteriota > Sericytochromatia > S15B-MN24 > JAQBPE01 > DATNPP01. The sequence continues at coordinate 9,454 of DATNPP010000642.1, read as the reverse complement.
GCGGACGAGCGCAAGGTGCTGCGCGTCTTTTCCAATCTGATCGTGAACGCGCTCAAGTTCACGCAGCATGGCGGCGTGCTGGTCCGGTTGCGGCAGCGAGACGGCGTCGTCGTCGCCACCGTGGCGGACACGGGCATGGGCGTGCCGTCCGACGCGCAGGCCCGATTGTTCGAGAAGTTCTATCAGGTGCGCCGCGACGCCGATTCCGGCACGGGATTGGGGCTGGCCTTTTGCCGCCAGATGATCGAGGCGCTCGGCGGGCACATCAGCCTCGATTCGCCGAGCGCGCTGGCGCACGCCGTGTTTCCGACGCCCGATTCGGCGGATCCCGGCGCGGCGTTCCACTTCACGTTGCCGATCGCGCTGGATTAGCTCAGCTCTCCGCGCTCGGCCCGGTGAGGTCCAGCAGATCCTGAATCTCGGCGGCGAGCCGATCGCAGTTGCGGCCGATCATGCGCACGAACTGGGCCTGGAGATCGCCGGTCTGATTGGACTCCAGCAGCGTCGCCGCGCCCTTGATCGCGGTGAGCGGCGTGCGCAAATCGTGGCTCACGTCCGCCGCGATGTGCGCTTGAAGCGCTTGTAAACGCTGGGCCTGCACCACGCGCTGCCGGCGTTCGTAGTAAAACGCCAGGCCCAGGCAGCTCAAAACGAGCAAGAAGCAAACGAGCAGAACGAGCGCGTCGTACCGGCACGCTGCGAGGCGCGGCGCCGTCGTGATCCAGGTGTGGGGCCGACGCAGATGGTAAAGGTCGTTCTCGAGCAATCCGCCGGCGAACACGCAGCCGCCCAGCGCAGCCAGCGCGGAAAGCAGCATTCCATGCTTCGGATCGAACGTGCGCATACTCCCATTTTGCGTCAGACGGGCTTCGAAATCCCAGAGGATCGCGGGGCTTACGCTGAGGCTTTTCTGAAGATTATGTGGCGATCCGCTACAATGAGGGAATGAGCGCCATCGAGACCACCCCGATCCTGAACGACGAGCAACAGACGCAAGCGCGCGCGTTGGCGCGTGCCCGGCGTCGCATTCGCGTCGCGGACCTGCTGATCGGCAACGGGTACTTCCTCGTGCTGCTGCTCAGCGGGCAATCCGCCGCGCTGCGCACCTGGGCGTCGCACCTGGCGCCGAACTTCTACGCGACGCTCGCGCTGTACAACCTCGTCTTCTGGGCCGGCTACCTCGTATTGACCTTGCCGCTGAGCTACTTCGGGGATTACCGGCTCGAAAAGCGCTACGGCCTCACCAAACAGGGGACTGCGGGCTGGGCCGCGGACCTGTTCAAGGGCCTCGGCATCGGCGCCGTGGTGGGATATCCGTTGCTCGCCGCGCTCTACGCGATTCTCGCGCATGTGCCGGGCAACTGGTGGCTGTGGGCGCTCGGGCTCTACACCGCCTTTTCGATCGTCGCGGCCGCCGTGGTGCCCGTCGTGCTGATGCCGCTGTTCTACAAGTTCACGCCGCTCGACGATGCGGACCTGGTCGGGCGCTTGCAATCGCTGGCGGCGCGCGCCGGTGCGAAGGTGCAAGGCGTCTACCGCTGGGGCCTCGGCGAGAAGAGCACGCAGGCGAACGCCGCGCTCTCGGGCTTCGGCGCCACGCGCCGCATCATCATCAGCGACACGATGCTCGAAGGCTACAGCCCGGACGAGATCGAGGCCGTGCTGGCGCATGAGCTGGGGCATCAGGTGCATGGCGACATCGGGCGCTTTCTGGTGGTCAACGTGGCGATCGCCGCCGGGGCGCTCTATTCGGCGCAGCGGATTCTCGCGCGGACGAGCCATGCCTTCGCCCTCACGGGCCTGGCCGATCCGGCCAATTTGCCGCTGCTGCTGCTGGTGCTGGGCGCGGTGTCGCTCGTGGTGTTGCCGCTGGTGAACGGCTACAGCCGCCGGCGCGAAAATGCGGCGGACGGCTTCGCGCTGCGGTTGGCCACGCAGCCGGCCGCGCTCGGCACGGCGCTCGTCAAGCTCGCGGGGCAAAACCTCGCCGATCCTTATCCGCCCGCGTGGATCGAGTGGCTGACGTACTCGCATCCCGCGCTGGGACGCCGGGTTTCGGGAATTCGCCGCGCGACCGAGGTCGGCTAGTCCGCGCCTCGAAACCGGACGCCGAAATCGCGCACATGCGCTCTGGCGACGAAGATGACGGGATTATTCCAAAGATGTTGCGGGTATGTGTCAGCTAACGCCTACTCGCTCGTTTGAGGTTTCGCCGTGGCCGTCACCCTCGATTCGCTGAGCCCCGCCGCCCAGGCCGAGGCTACTTCGCTGGGCTTGCGCAATCCGCTTCGGGAAAACCCGGACGCCCTCGGCTTCGAGCGCTGGTTCGCGATCGTCGAGGAAAACTTCCGCGCGGTCTCAGCGGCTGAGTGTCGGGCCATGTTCGAGCGCTATCAGGGCCACGACGCCGGCGACCTCGATCGGTTCCGCGAGTGTTTCGCGGCCTATTGCTACGACGACACGATCGCGCGCATTTGCCGCGCGCATCTGGAGGCGCTCGAAGGCACGTTGCACCGACGCGTCGAGCTCTTTTTGAACACGCATCTGTTGCAATTCCAGGTGGCGGGCAACCCCGAGGTGGCCGAAAAGGCCAATCCGCTCGAGAACCGCTTTCTCAAGTTCCGCGCCCAGGTGGGCGATCGCAGCTTCTCGTTTTCTCAGCTCAACCAAATCGTGAAATCGAGCCCCGAGCGCGCGGAGCGCGAGCTGGCCTGGAAGGCGCTCGTGCCGTTCGGCGCCGAGAACCGCGCCGAGATGCTGGAGCTGATCACCACGCGCAATCGGCTCGCCCGCGAGCTCGGCTACCGGGACTTCGTGGACATGCGCTGGCGCACCAGCGAGATCGACGAGACCTGGATGCTCGGTGTGCTGGATCGCTTGGATGAAGAAACGCGCGAGCCCTACGCGCGTGCCTGTGACGAGCTGCGCCGAACGCTGGGCGTCGAGCGTCTGGAGCCCTGGGACGTCTCGTATGCCGTGGAGCGCCTCTGCCCGCTGCCGCCCGAGTACTTCGATCATCAAGGCGCCCAGCAGCGCCTGGAGCGCCTTTTGCGCGGCTGGGGTTTCGACGAGGCCCAGATGCGCATTCCGATCGCCTACTCGGAGAGCATGGGCATCGGCGGCATCTGTTTCGGCATCGAGCCGGGCACGGAGGTCGCGATCCTGCTTTCGCCGAGCAGCGGCCCGCGCTACTACCGCACCTATTTCCACGAGTACGGCCATGCGATGCACTTCAAGCATGCCGGCCAGGGCAACATGCTGCTCAACGTGGAAGACATGGCCATGAATGAGGGCATGGCGCTCTTCTTCGAGTCCTTCGTGTCGGATCCGCTCTGGGTGAGCCACAACCTCGAGCTCGAGGAGGCGGATCAAGAACGCTATTGCCGGCAGGGACGCTTCGCGCTACTCACCTGGATGCGCGCGTTGTTGCTGAACATTCGCCTCGAGTATCTGCTCTATACGCATCCTGAGCGCGATCCGGACACGTACTACCTGGAACTGCAACAACGCTGCTGCGGCTTCGAGCTTCCCGCCGCCATGGCCACGCGCTGGGCGGGCGATCAGTTCCTGGTGAGCCTGCCGGTCTACTGGCACAACTACGTGCTCGCCGAGCTCATCGCGCGCCAGACGCGCGCGGCGATCCAGGCGCGCGACGGGGTGTTGTTGGACAACCCGGGCGTCGGGGAGTTTCTGTTCGAGCACTACTACAAGCCTGGCGCTGCGGTGCCCTGGCTGCGCAAAATCGAGCTCGCCACGGGCCGTCCGCTGGATGGCGAGGCCTTCTTCCGCTACTTTCAACATCTCTAGAAGGAATCCCATGCCGCGTCTTTACCGCTTCGCCCTTCTCGCTTGTCTGCTTTCCGCCTGCACCAACGCCCCCGACGCGGCTCCCGCGTTTCCCGCCTATTCCGGCGCCTCGCCGGGCGTATTCAACGGCGTGCTCGGCCCGAGCCCGAGCTCGCAAATCGCGCAGAACCTGAACACGCCGCTGCAGGTGCATTTTCCGGCGCGCGTGGGCGTGCTCTTCTACGGCTACACGCCCGAGCTTCAGCCCGAGGATCAACAAAGCGTGATGGACGCGCTGAGCATGCAACTGCAGACCAGCGGCCTGGTGAAGTCGATGGTGCTGATTCCCGCGACGCTGACCCGTCCGGGCGATTCGCTCGATTCCATGCGCCAGCTCGCGGCGAGCTTTCAGGTCGACGTGCTGGTGCTGGTTTCCGGCTCGGACTCGCTGACGCGGGCCGCCTCGCAGCCGCTCGGCTTCTTCGATCAATTCTCCAGCAAGGCCTACATGGAGAATCGCACGGTCCTGCAAGGCCTCGCGATCGACGTGCTCTCCGGCCAGTTTCTCGATCCGCTGCAGGGCGTCGGCAAGTCCGCCCCGTCGCTGCTCGATCCGTCCGATTCGGCGGCCTACGCCTCGGGCAGCTACGCGCTCGAAAAGGTGAGCGAGACGGACGCGCTGCAAGCGCTCGCCAACAAGCTGAAAGACGCGCTTCAGGCGGCTTCGCAAGCGCCGTCGGCCTCGCCGACCGCTTCGCCGTCGCCCAGTCCCACGCCGAGCGCGACGCCCTCCGCCTCGCCCAGCGCGTGATGTGAGCAAGCTCTCAATCCACGCTTGATCAAAAACACGGACAAGCAAGCGGGCCTGCGTCATGCTGGACGCGTCCCGCCATCGAGGAGATCGCCATGACCCGTCGTCCCTGGTTGTTGTTGCCGTTGCTGCTTTGCTTGTCCGGCTGTCCAGGCGAATACCCCACCTATGCACCGACCCCGTATTCCTCGCCGGGGACGCTGTCGGATCTGGTCCAGCAGTCCCAGTCGGAGAACTCCCAGCTGTCGCAGAACCTGAACACGCCCTTGACGCTGAACTTCCCGGTGCACCTCGGCGTGCTGTTCTACCAGTACGACACGGTGCTGCAGCCCGAGGATCAGCAAACGCTGATGGACACCCTCGAGGGCGATCTGGTCGCGACGCCGGGCCTGGTGCGCTCGATGGTCGTGGTGCCGTCGACCCTCGTGAGCTCGGATTCGAACCTGGACGACATTCGCAACCTCGTGTCGCGTTTCCGCGTCGACACGCTGCTCATCGTGTCGGGCAACGACTCCTTCGATCGCACGGGCGCGTCCGCAGGTCTCTTCGGCCAGTTCTCGAACTCGGGCAACTACGAGGCGCGCACCGACCTGACGGCGCTCGGCATGGACGTGCTCACCGGGCGTTTTCTGGCGCCGATCAACGCGGCCGACCGTGAGGGCCCGCAATCGCTCAATCCGGACGACACGAGCTTCAACGACAGCGCCTACAAGCTCAAGAAGGCCGCCGCGACCAAGGCGCTCACGCGCGTCGAGCAAACGCTCAAGCAGGAACTGCAGGCGGTCGCCCAGCCGAACGGGACGCCGAGCGCAAGCGCGACGGCCCCGGTGACGCCCGTTGCGACGCCTTCGCCGGTTCCGACGCCGACGCCGAGCGCGTCCGCGTCTTGAGGATCCGCGCATGAAACGCTTTCTCGCGCCGCTGGTCGGCCTGCTTCTGCTTGCCGCACCGGCGAAGGCCGCGACGATTCCGGCCGCGAGCTTCGCACCCGGCAACACGGTCGGGCTGGGCTATTCCGGCCTCTCGTTCGACCACGGCTTCGGCAGTTGGAGCCTCGGCGCCTCGGTCGGCGACGGCAGCCTGTTCGGCTACCAGAGCCACATGCGGTTGAGCGCGCGTGTGCTCGGGCGCTTCTTCGACCAGGGCGGGCTGGATGCGGGCTGGCTCGGCGGACTGATGTACGATCCGGGCGTGGCGGGCGATCGCGCCTATCTGGTGCCGGACGTCGGCATCGGCGTGGCCTACACGTTTGCGGCCCGCTGGCCCGTGACCCTCTGGGCGAATTTGACGCTCACGGTCAATCAGGTCGTGTCGGACCCGACCAATCCGGTTCCGACCGGCAATCTGCTGCAACGGCTGACGCTCGGCCCCGAGAGCACCGTGGGCCTCGGCCTCCACGTGACGCCGAACCTCGAGCTCACGCTGGGCGGCGGCACGCTGGCGGGATTTCGCCTGACGGATTGAGTGGTCGCTACCGGTAGTTGATGAACTGCAGATCGAGATCCAGCTCGGCGGCGCGCAGGGCCTGGATGATCACCTGCAGGTCGTCGCGGTTCTTGCCCGTCACGCGCACCTGATCCTCTTGAATCTGCGGCTGCACCTTGAGCTTGGTGTCCTTGATCAAGCCGATGATCTTCTTGGCGTGATCCTTGTCGATGCCCTGCTTGAGCGTGACGACCTGCTTGACGTTGCCGCCCAGCGAGGACTCGATCTTGCCGTAGTCCAGGCTCTTGAGCGAGATGCCGCGCTTGATGAGCTTGCTCTCGACGATGTCGAGCACGTTTCTGAGCTTCATTTCGTCGGGCGCCTTGAGCGTGAGCGTTTCTTTTTCCAGCGTCACGTCGCTGCCGGTGCCCTTGAGATCGAAGCGGTTCTCGATCTCTTTTTGCGCCTGGTGGATGGCGTTGGTGGCTTCTTGCATGTCGACTTTGCTGACGATATCGAAAGACGCTTCCTTGGACATCGGGGTCTCCTCACGGTCTGCGTTGCTGGGGAGCAAGTATTCTAACACGACGCCCCCTCCCCCCGGTGGGGGGGGAGGGACGTCGAAGCCCTGGTCAGGGGCTTCGGCTGGGTGGGGGAGTCTCCCGGCGGTCCGCTGAAAGACTCCCCCACCCCGTTTTCGCCCCGGGCCGGGGCTCAAACATCCCTCTCCCCCGCCGGGGAGAGGAGATAGGGCTTCAGGCGCTTTGACGGTTGCTCAGCGTCTGATTGATCAAATACGTCATCTGCGCCGCGCGGGCGGCCCAGGTGTTGGTGCGGGCGAGGCGCACGCGGCTCCAGCGGCGTTCGATCGAGTCGTGGGCCAGCTCGTCGGCGATCGCCGCCGCAAAGGCCTCGGCGCCCTCGGCGATCGCCACCAGCCCCGTGAACTCCCGTAAGTCCGCGAACGGCGTGAGCACGACCGGCTTGCCCGCGGCCAGGTACTCGTTGAGCTTGAGCGGATAAATCGCCCGCGTCTGCGGCGTGCGCGCAAAGGGAATCAGCGCCACGTCCAGCCCCTTGAGCAGCGCCGGCAATTCCTCGCGGGGCAACAGGCCCAGCATGTGCACGTTGGGCAGCTGCGCGAGCTCGCTCGCGGCCTGGCGGCGGCTCGGCGAGACGGGGCCGGCGAACGCGAAGTGCCAGTCCGGCCGCAGGCGCGCGAGGGAGGCGAGCAGCCCGAAGTCCAGGCGTTCCTCGAGATGGCCGGCGAAGCCGATCAGCGGGTGGGGCAGGTCGGCGATCGCCGCATGCACCGGCAACTCCGGCTCCAGCGCACGCTCGAAGAGCTCGGTGTCCGCCCCGTTCGGCACGAAGTGGCTGTTCGCGTTGAAGGGCGACTTGTCGGCCAGCAGCTGGCGGCTGCTCGTGAACACCAGATCCGAGCGCCCGAGCAGCCGGCGTTCGATCTCGCCCGCGAAGGGCGAGGTGTTGGCCATGGCCGTGATCTCGTCGGTGCAGTGGTAGATCACCATGCGCTCGTTCAGCGATCCGATCAGGCTCTCGCTCGACAGCACGTTGAACGAGATCCACAACAGCGGCCGCGAGAACCCGAGCGCCTTGCAGGCCGCGCGTACGCCGTCGCGCAGTCGGCGCTGGTTGACCGCGTAGGCGGCCTCGAACAAGCGGCGATCCGTCAGCTTGCCCATGGGCATCACCGGCGGCGGATTGTAGACCCACAAGCGCGAGTCGATCTGGCGCGGATTCGGCGTCAGGTGGCTCCAGGTGGCCAGCTTGCGCCGCATGGCCGGCTCGCGAAAGCCCTTGAGCGCCGTGAGCGGATTGAGCTGGTTGTCCACGAACAGCACGCGGTGGCGCTGGGCCAGCTGGCGCATGAGGTGGTGGCGGCTGGATTGGAAGGGATGTTCCCAATCCATCACCGAAACGCAGACGATATCCGCCTCTTCGTTGGGGTGCATGGCGTCCTCCGGTGACTGGCCTTCGTTTTCAGTGTAACCGTCGGTCGAGTGGCGGGCGCGGGTGGGGCTGACGAAATCACTCGGCCATGATGCCCAGGCGACGTCGGACACACAGATTCAGCCATGCCCTGGAAGCCTGATCCTACCTTCGTCAGCCTGCTCGCCGGTGTGTCAAAAGCGACCTGAATGGGGTATACTGGGGACGCGAGCATGCTAGGTACGCAGAGGTTCAATGGGTAAACGTGTCCTGATCGTCGATGACGCAGGGTTCATGCGATCGCTTCTCAAAGACATCCTGGGCGACGAGGGCTTCGAGGTCGTCGGCGAGGCCACGGACGGACAGATGGGCGTCGCTTTGCAGGCGGAATTGAAGCCCGACCTGATCACGATGGACGTCAACATGCCGAAGCTCGACGGCCGCGACGCGCTCGAAGCGATTCTCAAGAACGATCGACAGGCCAAGGTGATCATGGTGACCACCGCCGGCCAGGACGACATCATCAAGCGCACCCTGCTGGCCGGCGCGCGCGACTTCGTGATCAAGCCCTTCAAGAAGGCCCAGGTCGTCAACACCGTCAACCGCGTGCTCAAGGACAACGGCACGCCGATGGGCTTCATGGAGGAGCTGGTGGGCTGGTACGAGCTGGGCGAGATCCTGCTGCGCAACGATCTGATTCAGCCCGACGTGCTCGCCGGCAAGCGCGACACCGTGCGCAAGGGCGAGGCGCGCAACCTCTTCGAGGCGTTGCAGACGGGCGGCGAGGTCACGGAAGAAGACCTGCGCGACGCCTTCGAGGCCGGTCACAAGGAAGTCTCGATGGCCTTTTTGCTCATGAAGACCAAGGTCGTGACCGCGAACCAGCTGCGCTGCGCGTTCGTGATGATGCGCAAGACCAACAAGAAGCTCGGCTTCACGTTGATGGAGCTGGGTTTCGCGGACAAGGATCAGGTGGCCGAGGCGATGAAGCTGGTGCCTCCCAGTCGCTTCACGCAGGCGTTCTGAAGATCCTTTCAAAAATATTTCAGTTGTACGGAACTTTTCGTCGACTTGAACCGTCCTCCGCTTGGATGCATCACCAGGGAGGCCACATGGCGCCATTCGAGATCGGACGCCTCGTGAGGACGAGTTTGCTCGCGACCGCGCTCTTCGCGGCGCAAACGAGCGTCGGCGGCCATGCGGCCGACGCGGCCGAAACCGACGGCGCGGCGGTCCGTTCCGTGGACGTCCTGGCCGTCACGGCGAGCTCGACGGACGGCATGTTGATGGACGCCGTGGACGGCGATTCGACCACGGCCTGGCAGGCCCGCGCGGGCGTGCGTGACGCCTGGCTGGCCGTCCGGCTCGAGCATGCCGCGTCGCTGGGCGCCGTGAGCCTGCAAACCGGGCCGATGGCCAAAGGCGAGACGTTGGCCGTGGAGACCTCCCAGGACGGCACGCATTACACGACGCAATTGA